>CAZVAY010000115.1:0-8011 GCA_964625265.1 uncultured Sphingobacteriales bacterium
TTTATTGGCGAATGGGCAGGAACCGAAGGTACCTACCCGGCACCCTGGGATTCCATTTTAGGACCTGATACGGTTTGTCTGGGTATGCCCGCAACCTTTAGCAGTTACACTCAAAATCCGGATTACACTTACTCATGGGATTATGAAGAAAGTGGATTTCCCGAATGTTTTGCCCCTACCTGTGATCATATATACATGTTCACCCCATGGCACAATCCTGTTAAAGTAACCCTGTCAGTGACAAGCTGTGGGGGTACCTATACGGCATCCAAGTATGTTTACGTGGATCAACCCAATATTGCACCGAAACCTTCATTTACGGCTGACATCCTTAAACCGGTTATTGGTACCGACCAGGTTATGTTTGCCGGATATTCAGATGATTGTGTGACCGACTGGATGTGGACAATCACTCCGGTGTCTTACACCGGGATAAGCGGTATGCCGAATACACAATTCCCTGTTGTAACCTTTAATGATACGGGATGTTATGATGTCATGCTCAGGACAGGTTACCAGGGTCTGTATGATTCCATCATCAAACCTTGTTATATCTATGTCATCCGGTATTGTATTCCCGATGCAGACAACCTGAACCCAGACCTGGGAATCGGATACGTTAAATTAGGCGATATTGAAAACAGTTCTGTAATAG
Organism: uncultured Sphingobacteriales bacterium; assembly: GCA_964625265.1. Lineage (GTDB taxonomy): Bacteria > Bacteroidota > Bacteroidia > CAILMK01 > JAAYUY01 > CAYNBC01. The sequence continues at coordinate 656 of CAZVAY010000115.1, forward strand.
CTTCAACAGCCTATTCGGACTATACCAAGACCGATGCAACTTACCTTGACCTGAAAGGAAGCTATACCATTACCCTTGGAAGGAATAGCACTTATAACAACATGGACAGGAAGGTCTGGATCGACTGGAACATTGACGGTGACTTTGACGATGCCGGGGAATTGATCGGTACTGAGATGAATGCCACAACATTGACATGGTCTTATACCTTTAGCGTACCGGCCACAGCAACAGAAGGAGCAACAAGGATGCGTGTTGCAGCGGGATTGTCGGGGACTACCAACGACAAATGCGGAAGCAGGATGTTTGGCGAAGTGGAAGATTACCGTGTGATTGTCCGTCCGGACGGAACACCACCGGAAATTACCCTGACTGGCGGAGATGTTATTCATTTCGCCCAGTGTATGTGTCCGTATGTGGATGCAGGAGCAACGGCCAATGACAACATAAACGGAAATGTGACAGTCACCTTTGATTCATCGAATGTTGACTGTAGCAATTCAGGGACCTACTTTGTCCGCTATACCTCTGTAGACTCCTCAGGCAATGAGGCCATCAAGGACAGGGTGGTTATAGTTGATGCCGACAGCATTCAACCCACCATCAGCCTGAACGGCAGCGCCACACAGTATGTTGAGGTTTACAACTATTACATTGAAGACGGAGTAACCACTGATGATACCTGTAGCGGTGTTGACAGGGTAGATGTTATGGGTGCAGTAGATACATCCATGCTAGGCAGTTATGACCTGACCTATACGGTTTATGACAACCAGGGCAACATGAACTCCGTAAGCAGAACGGTAACAGTAGGCGATACAACATTGCCTATTATCAGCTTAAACGGCCAGAGCGTTTATACCCTTGAAGTTTACAGTCCATATACCGAACAAGGTGTTACTGTAAGTGATAATTATTGTAACCCTGATGACATCACTATTAAGACAACAGGGAAGGTGGATATGAATACTCTTGGAGTATATAACCTGACTTACACAGCTACCGATTGCAATGGCAATGGACCTGTATCAGTTTCAAGAATTGTGATGGTAGTTGATACAATCGCACCTGTTTTAACGTCTATGTACCAGGATGGTGAAACCATCACCATTGATGTTCACGCTACGTGGAATGCACCTAAATTCACCATTACCGACAATTTCTACAAAGGTTTGTCAGTAGTCGAAACGGGAAGTTTTATTACCACATTTGCTGACCGCAAAGCAAGTACAATTGGTACTTACGATGCTACCTTTAGTGTAACTGATGGTTCAGGAAATATGACTTCAGTTACCTATACCATCAATGTAGTTGACCGTGAAGCACCGGTGATCAAACTTGTGGGATTACCGCTTGTGAATGTCTGCCGTTACGATTCTCTGGAATCAGATAGCATTACGGTTACTGACAATTATTATACGCTCACCGATGCGGATGTTACACGCACGGGTACTTATTATTCCGATTACCTGCCAAACCGCAGGGAAGGATTCTACAGTATCCGTTACAATGTTTCAGATGGCTCGGGCAATGCAGCCAAAGAAGTTGTCAGGTATATTGATGTGACCTACTGCGCCTGGAAATACGAAAGTATTGGCGAAAACAGTCTGGGAAGTTACATTGCTGTTTATCCTAACCCAACCAAAGGCCAGTTTACCATTGACTTTGATTTGCCTTCAGCCACGGATGTAGATATAACCATTATCAATCCGCTGGGCAAAGTTGTTAAAGCAATGAAACAATCCAGGGTAGGAAAAGAGAAAATCAGCATTGACCTGACTGGTTATGCCAGTGGGTTGTACACCGTTCGCATGCAAGCCAATGGCCAGATGAGCACACAGCGTGTGATGCTGACCAGATAATCTTTTTTTTCATAATGTTTAAGTTTTCCCGGTTCCGTTACCTCGGAACCGGGATTTTTTTTTGTATTTTTCCAAAAAATTGTCACGCAGGTTACAATAATTGAATAGGTAATCAGATAATTCTATTTTCGTTGAACAAATTCTATAAATGGTTGTACCGGTATTAAATTTCAACAAATGACAAAATATACATTTCCTTCCTGGCTTGTAGTTGTTTTATTAAGTTTAATCATAACAGCATTTATTCCTGCCAACCTTGTTAAAGATGAATCCCTGTCTGACCTGTGGAGAAAGGCAGAACAATATGAAAAAGAAGGCAAACCCAAAAGTGCGCTTGAAATCACAGAAAAAATTTACGAACTGGCCAAAAAGCAAAAGGCCTGGGACCACCAGGTCAGGGCTGTGAATTACATGCTCCGCTACAAAGAGCAATTTGAAGAGGATGCCTTTCAGCAGGTGGTAGATTTTGTCAGGGCGGAATTGCCGGGAACCAAACCGCCATTGACACAATTATTTCATGCCCAACTGGGAGATATTTACTTAAGTTATTATAGAAGAAACCAGTACCTTATCCTTGGAAGGAAAATAGTCGCGGACCAACATAGCAGGGAAATGACGGATTGGGATGCAGGACGGTTTGAAACAGAAATCAATTGGCAGTTCAGCCTGTCTTTGACTGATCCGGATCAATTGTTTAAAATCCCTGTTGAAGATTACAGCCTTATCATTAATAAGGGGAATGCAGATGCTTCGTTCCGCCCAACCCTGTTTGATATGTTGACCCATAAAGTCATTGATTATTACACAACAGGATACACGTTTGTCCCAAAACCTGAAAACGAATTTTTTATTGATAACGATTCATACCTGGCCGATGCTTCTTCATTTGTAGAACTGAAACTTCCTGAAACGGATACAGCATCAGGATTGTACAAAGCTTTGGTGCTATACCAGCAGTTATTGGCTTATCATAAAAATAATCCCAACGCATTTTTGCTTAATGATCTGGAAAGAGCGGAACTTATTCACCAGGAAAGCATCACCGATACCAAAGACAGTACTTACCTGGCTTTTTTGGAAAAATTTGAAACTGACAACCGGGGAAACGAAATAGTTGCCGAAGCAGGTTACCGGAAAGCGCTTTTGTTTGCATCAGGGTATTCCATCGATAGTATCCCACCCAAAAAGAAAGCAGTAAATGAATGTATCAGGGTGATAAAAGAATATCCCGGAAGTTATGGGGCTGAACATTGCCGGGCCTACAAAAGCAGGTTGCTCGAAAAGTTTGTAAACCTGACGATGGAGAAAAACCTGCTGCCCCAACAAAACGGATTGTTTCTGTTGGAATATAAAAACTTCAATAAAGCCTGGTTCAAAATCATTTCATTAAGTAAAAATGACCTTGAAGAAATCGGGAAAAAAAAGTGGAAGAATGACTATATGTATAATTTTCTCAGGAAAAAGGACGGAGTTGTTACCAGGGAAATTTCATTGCCTTTGCCTGATGATTATGAAAAGCATAGTGCGGAAATCAATTTTAATGGGTTGCCACTTGGGAATTATGCAATTGTACTATCATCCTCCAGGAGTTTTTCCAAATCAAAAGAAGCTTTTAAATATGCGTTTTTCCAGGTCAGCCGGTTGTTGCTGGTTCGGGAAAATAAATATTTTGGTGATGGAAAATTATGGTATCATGTCCTGGATGCCGGAACTGGCCAGCCTGTGGAAGATGCCCATGTATTGATCACCAAAAACCGGAACAGGCAGGTAATTACCGTTAAGAAAACAACTACCGGAAAAGATGGAAGGTTTTCTATTGACAACAATCTGAATAATTACCTGAAAATTCAGGTCACTAAGGGCAATGATATCTGGGAAGAGGGCGGCTGGACAGATTATTATATTCCGGAAGTGAAAGACGGGTATGTCACTTATCTTTTTACTGACAGAGCCATCTACCGGCCGGGGCAAAAAGTATATTTCAAAGGTATTGTTGTCAGGAAGAATATTGTAACCGGGAAGTATGAGATTGTACCCGGATACAAAGCCCGTGTGGTTTTGCATGATGCAAATGCCAGACAACTGGATGTCATGGAACTAACCTCCAATGAGTTTGGATCATACCATGGCAGTTTTGATATCCCTCGGGGATTGCTGACGGGCTCATTTAGGATTTTTGAACAATATGGTTCGGCTACTGTTAAGGTGGAAGAATATAAAAGGCCCAAGTTTTATTTAAAGCTTGATACGCTTTCTGCTACCTTTAAGCCTGGTGATTCCATCAGGGTCAGCGGTGTGGCCAGGACCTATTCCGAAATTCCATTGCAAAATGGTAAATTCAGTTATTCAGTGACCCGAAAAGTCAGTTATCCTTATTGGTACAGGTGGTATTATCCGTATTTTAATGCAAATGAGAAAATAATCGGGCACGGGAAAGGAACAGTAAAGGACGATGGGACTTTTTCGTTCCGGACAATCCTGCTGCAGGATCCAAAACTGAAGAACTCGAAATATGCTGTATTTAATTACGAGGTGGAAGTCATTGTGTCGGATCCCAATGGAGAAACGCATGAACAAAGCAAGTGGATTCGCGTTTCGAACAACCCCCTGGAAGGGGAGCTCAGAACAGATGATTTCCATGACCTCAACAACAGCCTGGGGATTGAGATCAATACCCGCAATCTGGACGGTGCAGATGTCATAACCAACGGGAAGCTTGTGATCAGCAAGATCAATGAACCTGACAACCTGCAAAGGGCAAGGGTTTGGGCAATGCCTGACCAAAAATTTCTCGACAGGGATGAATTTGCTGCATTATTCCCGAATACAAAATACCCTTTTGATTCAGCGTTAACCAGAATTCGGGTTTATTCAGGTTTCATTAGTAGCAATCTGACAGTTGAAATTTCTGCCAAAACAATAAAAAAATTCGGACAGGGCAAATATGAAATTTCTTATGAGGGTAAAGACCCGGACGGTCATCGTATCAGGTTACAGAAACAGATCACTGCTTTTTCATCAACTGCAAAATCTCCGGCCCTGAATGAATATTCATTTGCATTTCAGCAAAACCAAACTGTTTATCCGGGTGATAAGGCAGTTTTTATCTGGGGTTCGGCTGATAAAAATGCGTACGCGCTGGTGAGGGCTTACCAGGGACAACGCCTTGTTTACTCCGATGAGTTGACCCTCTCACAAGGCCAGGTAAAAGTGTCAATTCCTGTCACTGAAGCAGAGAGGGGAGGGTTCTCCGTCAATTTTTTGGTTATTAAAAACAACAGGAGTTATGAGCATTTTTTCAAGGTGCTGGTACCCTGGGATAACAAAAAACTGGATATCTCCTTGTCTGTTTTTCGTTCCAACATAGAGCCCGGCAAAAAAGAAACCTGGACTGTTAAAATCAATGATCCCAGGGGGAATGCCGTTCATGCAGAATTGCTTGCCGGCATGTACGATGCCTCCCTCGATGCTTTTGTTCCTCATTCGTGGCCTTTTTCTCCCTATTTTAATTTTGGAGTAACCAAGGCCTTTACCACCGGCAGCAGGTTCAACCGGCTGTATGCCTCAAACCTGACAACCGGCTGGAACCAATACTATTATGCATCCCAAAGAAAATTTGACCACTTATACCTGTTGGATAATTATAACTTTTATGGAGGTTATTATATTAATGGAGTAAGATTAGAGGAAGTGGTTGTCACCAAAGGTATCCGAAAACCACGTGCACTGAGAAAAGAGGCTGACGTAACAGAGGATGCAGTTAAGGATGAAGATGTATTTTATGACAAACCTCTGGTTCTCCAGGATAAACTGGAACCTAAGAAAAAAGAGGTACAGCTTAGAAAGAATTTCAATGAAAATGCATTTTTCTTCCCCGGGCTTGTGACCGATGATCAGGGCAATGTCAGTATAAAATTTGAATCACCTGAGTCGCTGACAAGGTGGAAGCTCATGTTACTCGCACATACAAAAAACCTGGAATACGGATTTGTCAGCAGGGAAGTGGTTACAGCTAAAAAACTGATGCTCACCACCAACAATCCCCGCTTTCTGCGAACTGGGGATGAAATTACCTATTCGGTCAACCTGGGCAACAAATCGAAGGAAATGCTGGATGGAAAGGCTACACTTGAAATATTGGACCTGCTGGCAGATTCTGCTGAATATGAAGGAATAGCCTGGGGAAATCAAACAAAAGATTTTCATCTGGAGACAGGCAAGAGTCAGCATTTAAGCTGGAAGATCAAAATCAACCCCGATGCAAAACCCGGTGTCATGGTTTTCAGGGTTGTTGCCCAAAGCGGTGACTTCAGTGATGGGGAAGAAAATGCCATTCCCCTTTTATCGGATAAAATACTGGTGACTGAATCCATGCCTCTGTATGTCAGGAAAGGGCAGGAAAAAACATTCAGTTTTGAAAAACTATTGCAATCGGGCGGTGACAGCCTGATCAGGCACCACAACCTGTGCCTGGAAGTGACACCCAATCCGGCCTGGTATGCGCTGATGGCCTTGCCTTACCTGATGGAATTTCCGCACGAGTGCAATGAGCAGCTTTTCAACCGTTTGTACGCCAATAGCATTACCTCACATTTACTTGAGAATAATGAGGTTTTCAGGAAAATGATCAACAAATGGGAGAATTCGGGAAGCCTCATTTCGAACCTCACTAAAAATGAGGAACTAAAAAATATCAGTTTGGTAGAAAGCCCCTGGGTTAATGATGCCAAATCGGAGACAGAAGATTTTCAAAAGCTTGCGCAGCTTATTAAGCAAAAGGATCCTGGTTTACAAGTGGAATTAATAATTCAACAATTAAAAGCCAACCAGAATGGCGATGGTGGCTGGCCCTGGTTCAGTGGAATGAGGTCGAACCTGTTTATAACACAATATATTCTTACCGGTTTTGGAAGGCTTGAAAAAATGGGCATAATCGACCTCAACCAAAATACAGATTTGAAGGATGTGCTGTCAAAGGCGGTACATTATGTTGATAAGGAACAGCTAAAGATTTACAACAACCTGCTTCGCCAAAAAGGAATTGACATCAACAAAGACCACCTGGGTTATACTTCTATTCAATACCTGTATTTGAGGAGTTTTTATAAAGAAGATGCGTTCGGGTTAGGTTCAAAGATCATGTTTAATTACTGGAAAAGGCAGGCTAAAAAATACTGGGTGTCGAAGAGCCTGTTGGCTAAGGGAATGATAGCCGTTTCCCTGTATCGGTTTGGTGAGCAGGATGTGCCGTTGAAAATCCTGGAATCCACCGATGAATATGCATTGCATTCCGATGAAATGGGTATGTATTGGAAAGCCAATGTGGCCTCGTACTGGTGGTACCAGGCCCCGGTGGAGACACAGGCACAATTGGTGGAAGCCTACCTGGAAGTACGGAACGATACCGCTTCGGCTGATGAAATGCGGGTGTGGCTGCTGCAGCAAAAGCAGGGACAACGCTGGGAAAGGACAAACACTACGGCTGATGCCTGCT
>CAZVAY010000116.1:0-8006 GCA_964625265.1 uncultured Sphingobacteriales bacterium
GGTAATCGAAATACTATTTCTTTGAAAACACAAGGGGAATAACAGCTTTATTATGTCCTTTCTTGATAACGACTTCAAACACAAGAAATATGATTGAGAAGAACAACAGATAAAATTTTCAGTTTCTATAAGAGAAATCGTTAATCCCTGTATGCCCTGAATGCCCTGTCAGGCGACAGGCAGGCAACAAAAGTATTCGATATTAGAATAAGATTAAAAAAAACAGTGCATCCCGAATCTTCAGAATGCACCCTTTTCAAATCGTTAAATTTATTCTTTCTCTTGTTTTGTCTTGGCTTTTGGCTTAGCCGCTGCTTTAGCTGTAGTCTTTTTAGCTGCTGGTTTTTTGGTTGCAGGCTTCTTGGCTGCAGGTTTCTTGGCTGCAGGTTTTTCGGCTGCGGTTTTTTTGGCTGCGGGTTTTTTGGCTGCAGGTTTTTTAGTGGTAGTGCTTTTTTTAGCAGTTGTTTTCTTTACGGCTGCCTTTTTATCCTTTTTCTCTTCCGCTGTTTTCTCTACTTTCTTTTTGGCAATTTTTTCTTCAGCTACTTCCGGTTTTTCTTCTTTTGGAGCAACCTCAGTGACAACGGTTTCTTCTTTCACTTCCACGGCAGGTGCAGGGTATTCTCCCCTTTCTGCTTTTAGAAAATCCTCAGGTTTCACAAAACCGGGAACTGCACCTTTTGCTATCATTCTGGTTCTTTTTGCAGTTCTTTTTCTAATTACAAACTGTTTTTTGGTCAATGTAAATCTGCTCATTACTTTTTAATTTTCGGCAAATGTACATGAATTTTTATCATTTAAAAATACTCAAAGACAAATGGAAAAAAATCATTCAAATAACATCCGGATCTGATTGGATTTCAAAATTTTGAATTTTTTATTGAATGACGTTTTTCACTATCCGGTGGTTTCATATTTATTATCTTTCATCAATACCTTTACGAGCGACACCAATATGATGATTATACTTACGAATACCGAGATTCGGTAGAGATAGTCACCATTACGGGCATAAAAAGTCACTGTGTCATTAACGGTCAGTTTGTATTTAAACGATCGGGGCTCCCACCATTTTGTTTTAACCAGTGTTTTACCTTTTTCGTTAAACACACCCGATAAACCGGTATTAGCTGACCGGTACACAGGTTTCCGAAGTTCAATGGCACGCAGGGCAGCATAATCAAAATGTTGCCTATGCCCATCCGTATTTTTCCACCAGCCATCATTGGTCACAATGGTTAACACATTGGCTCCTTTCATAACATAGTCACCGCAGTAATCGCCAAAAACGGATTCGTAGCAAATGACCGGTGCCAACTTCACAGAATCATTCAGGTCAAATACTTTAGCTTCCTTGTCACGGCCCAGGCTACCGCTTGTCCCTCCCAGATCGATCACCAATTTTCCGAGAAACTTAAACAAACGCGGGTAAGGCATCTTTTCTACTCCAGGAACCAATTTAGCCTTGTGGTAAATCTTAAAATGCATGTTTTCGTCCATCATGAATGCAGCATTATAACGGTCGTAATATAGGTCTGCTTGTTCGTAATAGCGGGCTGTAGGAGTCACAGTTTCATCTTCCCGGAGAAACCGGTAAGAGTCAAGCCCGGATATAAGTTTTAGTCCCGGATGCCTGCGTAGCATGTCCCTGATCCTGAAAATGCTGCCATTGTATTGCAAGGAATTTTCATCCTGCGGCCTTGAGATGGCCGTCTCAGGCCAGAGGACAAAAGCCGTATTGGAGTCGATGCTTTCTTCGCTCAGGCTAATAAGCAAGTCAAGCTGGTCGCTGAAATCACCCTGGAATTTATCGGTATACGGATCAATATTGGGCTGGACAATGACTACATTTTTTCCCGTATCCTTACCGGGAGTTACATCTGTGCTATACGAAATAATAACCGGTACTGCCAAAACAACTACCAACTCTATTGATCGCAGGTACAATTTAAAATTTGAAATAGTTTCATCATTAAAAATGGCTAACCTTCTGATAATAGAAAACGCCAGCAGGTTGGCCATCCAAACCCAAAGAGTGCCTCCGGGTATACCTGTATATTCATACCACTGAACCCACTGTGGATACAGCGCAAATACATTTCCCAGGTGGAGCCATGGCCAGGCAAACTGCCAGTTGATATGCAGGTATTCATACGCCATCCAGAGAGCTACCAGGTAGAGATAGGAAAGTTTTCGTCCTGACCATAATTTTATTTTATGAAACAATAAAAATGGCAATGACATCAGAATACTGTTGATCAGAATGGCTGAAATGGCACCGGGCAATGAGGCATTGTAAATCCAGTAGGTGGTTAATGAATTCCAGATAGCAAAGGCCAGCATACAGTATAGAAACAGACTGACCAATGGTCTTTTTACTTTATTTTCATAAAGACGGTCTTCAATAAAGAGCAGGGGGACAAAGGCGATAAATATCAAAAACGAAAACGGCTTTGAAGGCCAGGCCAGCCAAAACAGCAGGCCGCTAAAAATTGCGAAAAAAACTGAAGACCACTTATTTTTTGCCATGCACAATAATAACAATTTCTCCCTTTACCGGATGTTCCTCAAAATGTTCTTTCAGGAATTCCAGTGTTCCCCGGATCGTTTCCTGATGGATCTTTGAAATCTCCCTTGACACAGAAGCTAACCTGTCAGCACCAAAAAACTCAGCAAACTGATTAAGGGTTTTCAATAAACGGTGAGGTGATTCGTAGAAAATCATTGTCCTGCCCTCGTCCCTTAGAGCTTCAAGTCTTTTGGTACGGCCCTTCTGATGTGGCAGAAAACCCTCGAAAACAAAGGATGAAGCAGGCAGGCCTGATTCAACCAAAGCAGGGATTAATGCGGTCGCACCGGGCAGGCATTCCACTTTAATTTCATTTTCAACGCAGGCCTTTACCAACAAGTAACCGGGATCGGAAATTGACGGTGTTCCGGCATCTGAGATCAGGGCGTATGTTTTGCCACTCTGTTGCATTTCATTCACCAACCTGCCTGTTAGCTTATGCTCATTATGCATATGGTACGATTTGCACGGGGTTGCAATACCATAATGGTTTAAAAGCTTGGAGGCCTGCCGTGTATCTTCGGCAAATATCTGATCAGCGCTTTTTAACACTTCAATAGCACGAATGGTGATATCACCCAAATTTCCAATTGGAGTAGGGACAATATATAGCTTACTCTCAGCCATTAAAAATGTTTTTCAACGGCATGGATCACGGCAAAATCATCAAGGCCCCTGCGATGAATAAAAGCAATGAATGAGCAATTGGAGCTTTCCCAGTCATCACGTATTTTTACTTTATACTCTTTGATAAATACCCTGTCTTTTTCCGGATTTTCCATCAACAGGTCGCCATTATACGAAGTTAGTGGTTCCCTGAAAACATGGTTATGCACGTAATGCGAATCAATCACACCAAAGGGATATATCTGCCAGTCCTCCATGTCACTTTCCAGGAGGAAAATACTCAGAAAGTGCTTCTCCTGAACATCTTCAGTATATTGGATCCTGGCAAAGACATGAGCATAATCGCTACTATCAGCATTGTAATTAATAGTCAAATGGATATTGACCGGAGTATTCAACTGAAGTTGCTGATCAACATACGAGGGCCAGGAATTGAAGTTGATAAGCATACGTTCTTCTCCTGTATATTTAATCCTGTCTACATCTCCGGCAGGGAGGCCCGGGCTTTGCCCTAATAATTTATAAAGGTTGGTTCCCTCCTCTGTCCTGAAATCCCTGTGGCCGGGGAAAGGTTCTGTGAATGAAAATCCATCAGGATGTATACTGACAGCAACTATGCGTCCGGGGTATTGGGTTTTAAGTTCATCGATTTTGGCTGCTGCTTTGGGACAATTGGGACAATTGACACCGGTAAAATCTTCGATCAATACGTTTTTTTGATCAGGTGTAGCCGAATGGTCATCAATGAATGATGTATCAACCAGTGTTGTGTCAACAGGGTTCTCTTTAAGGTTAATGGGAGGGCCTACTTCTTCGCAGGAATAAAAGAATACAACAACGAGCGCTATATAGAATAATGACTTCATCATTTAGAAATTTGTAGTTAGATTGAACTTTAAACCGCTGAATGCAGGCTCAACCCGGCAAATTCCACCGGTACACACCACACCTTCCACCTGTTTCATGTAGCCGATTTGGAACCGGGTTGTCAGGTAGGTATAGACCACTGTCAGATTGTAATAATGCTCTATTTTATCCAGTTTTTTCGGTTTAGTATTGACCATATCCGCTACACTGAACGCCCAGTGCGGTGCAATGGTATATTCGGCCAGGGCAAACAGAAAATCCCCGTGGTCCTGCCGGGTGAACATATATTCCAGTTCAGCGCGCAACGATTTTTTCCGGTTGAATTTGTAAACCATTTCGGTAAAGGGAACCAGTGTTTTCACCACCGGGTCTTCCTGGGTGCCGTCTTTGTAATTATCCAGATGGTTTTCGTATACTTTTTTATTGTAATATACATTCTGTAAACCGGCAGTTATATCGAATGAGCGGTTAAAGCGCCTGTAATAATCGAAGTACAATTCGCGGAACAGCAATTCATTGTTTTCATCCACAATGTAGGAAAAGTTGGCTGAAGCAATATTGACCTTGTTGGGAGAGAGGGTCATTTCGGCCTGCAAACCCTGTTCGCCAAAGTTTTGAGCCGATATGCTGTATCGCGCCAGCAGGGTTTTAGCATTCTGCCGGCTCATGGCAGGTAAGTAATTCATGGTGCCCACGAGCAAGGTGGTAAAAGGACTTGTCCGTAAGGAAAAAGTACGCGTATTTTTGTATTGCAGGTTAAACCCGAATCCTTTTCTGGAATAGTTCAGGCTTGAATACAAAACACTTCCATCTGCATCTATCAGTTGCCCTCCCTCCTTGTCCTTAATAGCTTCATGTGTTTTATAGGCGTATTCCAGGTAAAGGTTGAAGTTTTTATAAGCTAAAGTGTGAAAAGTACTGAAGGCAAATGTATTGTATTTGGGAATAAACCTATCCGCAAGTTTATAGGAGTTTATCTCGTCTGCAATCAGGTTCATGGTACCTGCATCGATGGTCCGGTTCAACATGGCAGCGCCACTCAACCATTGCAGATTGTCGCCAATAAAAAAATCTTTTTCAAGGTCAATACCCTTTAAAACCTGAGGATGCATGGCAAAGCGGTTTTTCTGCTTGCCGGTAAATCCCGAAATCCTGAATTTATCTGATGCGTTGAATTTAACACGTAAACCGTTTACCGCATAATCAAGGCCTATATTTCTGTCTTCAAATGCTCTGAAAATGATACCGCTACCAAACTGGTCGTAAAAATGCCCTGCTGTGATCTCCAGCTTTCCGAATTCCTTTCGTGCCTGGTAATAGCCAATGCCTTGTGCTGTATAAACTTCATTGGGGTCAAGCAGGGGTGAATTATTGAACAAATCGTAACGGACTGAGAAATTAAATCCATTCAGGTCATAATTGAGGAACAGCCACGCTTCGGATGAGGAAAGCTCATGCTGGTACTGGCTGGTGTTGGCTCCGATTATGGTATCACGGTCATACAGGTTGGTGTTGACCATCAGGTCACCTGTAAGGACACCCTGACCCAATACATTAAAAAACATCAGCATTACCAGCCCGGTGATTGTCATTTTCCTCATAACAATATCCTTTGTTTTGAATTCTAAATCAACCCTTCATCAGCGAAGCTAAAATATGAATTATCGGTAAATATAATATGATCGAGTAGATTTATTTCGATGAGTTTTCCTGCCTCCCGTATTTTAGTCGTAATACTTTGGTCGGAGTCGGATGGTTTCAGGTTCCCTGACGGGTGGTTGTGACACAAAATAATACCGGATGCCAGGTTTTCAATGGCTTTGTTAAAAACAATTTTGGGGTCAACAACAGTACCGGAAACACCTCCCTGGCTGATACGGAACTCCCTGATCACTGCATTGGAGCGGTCAAGCAGGAGAACATAAAATTCTTCATGATCGAGATCGGACATCAGTGGATAAAAATAATCGTAAACATGCCTGCTGGAAGTAATCTTCACTTTTGATGAAGGCTCTTCTTCCTTTCTTCTTCTGCCAAGCTCAAGAGCTGCTACGATGGTAATGGCCCTCGCCTGCCCGATTCCCTTGTGTTTTACCAGGTTTGAAATGGTTTGTTTTCCTAATGCGGTAAGACTGTTGGCGTTGTCTTGTAAAAGCTCTTTGGCCAGGTCAACAGCCGTTTTTTCTTTGGTACCTGAACTGATCAGGATAGCCAGCAATTCAGCATTTGAAAGTGTTTGTACGCCTTTTTTTAATAATTTCTCCCTGGGCCGGTCATCTGCTGACCATTGCTTAATATTCAATCGACCATTATCCCCGGTCAAAATATAAGCTATTAGGATGCTACCTGCAAATGCTGGATGTGTTTGAACAAACCAGCTTTTTTATTGGCGGCATTATTGGCATGGATCACTTTGCGTTTTGCCAGTTTATCTATCATGGATGTTAGTTTTTTATACTCTTCCATTGCTTTATCCTTCTCCTTGATTGCTTTAAAGGTACGGACAGCATTACGCACAGTTTTGTGATAGTATTTGTTCTGAAGCCTTCTTGCTTCTGATTGTTTTATTCTTTTAATAGCTGATTTATGATGTGCCATAGATTATTTTTTAAGGCTGCAAAGATATATAAACAAATTAATTGTGGTTGAATTTAATCAATTTTTTTCGATAAATCTCAAAAACCAAAAGATGGGTTATCGGGCTATTTTCTTGATCTGTTCTTCAAGTTCATATTCATCGCCATCCACATAACCTGTATGGCGGTAAACCATTTTACCGTTTTTGTCAACCAACACGGTAAAAGGCGGGTTACTGTAGTTGAGTGTCCTTTTGGTATCCTGATTCACATCAAGAAGGACATCATAATCCCAGCCGCGACCGTTGACAAGTGGTTTTACTTTCATGGTATTCCTGGCATTGTCAATGGAAATAGCCACAATCTCCACATCGTAATCTGCATACCAGTCTTCCACAATTTCATTAATGTTGGTCAGTTCCTTGATGCAGGGTGCGCACCAGGTAGCCCAAATGGAAATAACAGTGATTTTGCCGTCTTTGGCATAGGATTGCAGATCAATTGCTTTACCATTCAGGTCTTTAAGCTTGCAGGAAGGAAGGTCTTTGGCTTCCTGTGCAAAGGAAATCTGAAAAACAACAAACAGGCTTGCAAGTAATAAAATTCTTTTCATCAATGCTATCTTTAATTTTTTAAAATTCAAAAGTATTAAAACTTAGTGAACAAGGATACGTACTGAACAATTATGATGCAAATATTTCGCAGCCTCGCATGGAATTTGATTTAACGCCCACCATGGAATATTCCTCAGATCAGGTCATTTTGTTTTTTGATGGTGAATGCAAACTCTGCAATTTCTGGGTCACCTTCCTGGCCAGGCACGATAAAAAGGGAACTATCCACTTTGCTCATATTCAATCTCCACGGTTCAGGGAGGTAGCAACAACAAAACTATCATCCCCCCTGCCCGACTCTGTCTTACTATTCAAAAACGGCCGTGTTTTCATTCGATCAAAAGCCATTGTCCAAATACTGAAAATGTTATCACCGGGATGGAAAATGGCTGCTTTTCTTGTTCAGCTTGTGCCGACTTTCCTTGCTGACAGGATATATCAGTTTGTTGCACGAAACCGCTACAGGTGGTTTGGGAAATACGACAGTTGCCTGCTTCCTACGCAAGACATCCTGGACAGGTTTTTAGAGTAATTAGCATTGTCCTATTCAACACATCCGGGGTTGGGAGTCAAATATTTGAGGATTCAGGTTTCAGGGCAAATACCCGCGGATTTCTGATAGTCCAAATTAAATTCTCTCTCACTCTCTCTCACTCTCTTCCTCTTTCACACTCTCCCTCTCACACTCTCTTCCTCTCCCCCCATCACACTCATTCTCTCTTCCACTCAGTCATCCTGCCATTCTTCTCCAGT
>CAZVAY010000117.1:0-7991 GCA_964625265.1 uncultured Sphingobacteriales bacterium
AATTTCCGTACTACCCTGTTTGTTTGGAACTGCAACAGCCACAAATGTTGATTCGGGTGCCAGTTTACCGGCAGCAAATTCAATTTCTCCGGGTTCTACCCGGTAACCCTGCACTTGTACCTGGTAGTCAATACGTCCACAAAACATGATATCACCGTCAGGGTCTTCAAAAACCAGGTCGCCAGTTCTGTAATAGACGGTTCCGCTGATAGTTACAAATGATTTTTTATTTAATTCAGCTTGCCCCAGGTAACCTTCAAATACCTGTTCGCCAGCAATACATAATTCCCCTTTATCGCCTTTTTTTACCACTTTTAATTCGGAATCAACAATGATGCTCCGGGAATTTCCGAATACTTTACCAATAGATAAAATACCATTATAATTTTTTTCCAATAAAGGGTACATCATGCAGTCGATAGTAGCCTCGGTAGGGCCATAATAATTATGTATCACTGCCGAAGGAACACATTTCTGCCACTCCATTGCCAGTTTTTTAGGTAAGCCTTCCCCCGAAAACAAACTGTACCGCATTGATGGTAGTGAAATTTTTTTAAAAAAGGGTTTTAGAAGATTCAGTGTTGAGGGAACCATTTTGGTAATAGTGATTTTATGGTCTTTTAGTATTTTCAGGGCATAGTTGTATTTAATTTCATTTTCAGGAACAGTATAAACCGGGGATCCCAGGCATAAGGGCAACACGAATGACTGAACGGAAACATCAAATGTCAGGTCAAACATTTGCATAAACCGGTCTTCGGCTGACAGTTTATAGCCCTGATTAAAAAATGCCCTGACAAAAGAGTCCAGGTTTTTTCTGCTGATTGGAACTCCTTTAGGGCGGCCGGTACTTCCCGAAGTGAAAAGTACATACATAAGATCAGCATGTAATAGTGGGGCGGGAAGGGTTATATCGATTTCATCAGAATTGGATTCAGCCAGATCAATTACTTCTGCATTTTTAAAACTGCGGTTCCCATCCGGATTTAATATTAAATTCACACCTGAAAGGGATAAAATATCCTGATTCTTCTCATCACTATTCCTGGGATGTAAGGGTAAATAAGCATTTCGGGTAAACCAACAAGCCAGTATGGAAGCATAAGTCAGGATATGGTCTGTTGCAACAATGCCTATGATTTTATTTGTTAGGTTCCTTTTCTTTAAAAGGACTGCAATACCTGCAACCTGCCGATACAAATCCCTGTAGGTATATTTTTCTTCCTTTATGCAAAAAGCAAGATGGTCGTCTTTTGTTTTCAGGGAATGGTAAATCTGCTTGAGCATGGGTCAGTTAGTCCTCCTGATGCTATTTTTACGGATAAAATATTTCAGAATGAAATATAGGTATTCTGTACCTAAAATACGATCAGCCGGTAGATTTCTCCTTTCCATAGCGGTTCGCTGAAAATGGTGTGGCATCTCCTGCTTCTTTAAACCTGAAGTGCCAAAGCTCAATTCGCAGACCTTGTTGTTATGTATCTCCCTGATCATTCTGCTGCTAACTCCCGAATCATCAAAAGGAAATGCAAATGATATGACCTTAGGAGCAAAATTCTCGCGAATAAAATCTACACTCACCTTTACCTGCCGATATTGTTCCTCTTCACCAAGAGTTGAAAATAACGGGTGATCAATACTATGTGCCCCGACATCAAAACCCTTTTGAACAAGGTTTTTAATTTGTGCCTTACTTAAATAGGGTTGGTTTTTTTTTAGGAAATTATTAAAATCTACCCCTGCCAGCAAGGCTATCTTATCTATTAACCCGTTTTCGGGGTTATACAATTTTTTAAGCGTATCCGAAACTTCTTCATTTTTTTCAACCCGGAGCAACTCCGAAATTTCCTTCAGGTTAACCTCATCTTGTCCTTCTGAATTTAGTGTTTCAATAATAAGGCTGATTTTGTACCGGAATGACAACCCCTTGTTATCAACAAAAGCAGAATTGACAAATACTGTGGCCGGGATTCCTTTTTGAAGTAATACTGGCGCGACAATATTATCAAACTCTACCAGGCCATCATCAAATGAAAGGAAAAAGGAAGGCTTTTTTATTGAAATATTCCCGGCTGCCAATTCCCGCAGATCTTCAAGGCTGACAGGGTCAAAGGACTTTAAAAGGGTGTCCATATCATCTGTAAAATCCTTGATTGTTTTTACATAATGCAAATGCCTGACATGAGGCAGGGGGCGGTCAGAAACACTGTGATAAAATGGCAATACGAGGTTTTGTCCTGTTAAACGACTCAGGAATTTCGGATTTATCCCGAAGCTAAACCGGTCAAGCGTATTGATAACAAAGCTTTTCAACCCCTGACAATTATTCTGCTACAAATTGTTTCAAAAAACGTAAATCATTTTCATAGAGGGTACGTATATCGGAAATACCGTATTTGAGCATAGTCATACGCTCAATTCCAATTCCAAAAGCATAACCCGTGTATTCATCGGGATTAATTTTACAGTTTTTCAAAACATTGGGGTCAACCATGCCACAACCTAATATCTCCATCCACTTTTTCGAAGCTTTAGGCCTGATATCCATTTCAGCCGAAGGTTCAGTAAACGGGAAGTAAGAAGGCCTGAACCTGACCTCATATTCATCACCAAAAAATTGCCTGACAAAATAAAACAAAACCTGCTTCAGGTCGGAAAATGATACATTTTTATCCACATACAAACCCTCTACCTGGTGAAATTGCACATGGGATTTATAGGTAATTGTTTCATTTCTGTAAACCCTGCCTAATGCTATTATCCGTATTGGCAATGGCTTTGTTTCCATTTCCTGAACCTGGATGGAAGAAGTATGTGTCCTTAACAATACATCAGGATTTCGCTGAATAAAAAAAGTGTCCTGCATATCCCGGGCAGGATGGTCAGGAGGAAAATTCAGAGCGGTGAAATTGTGCCAGTCATCCACGAGTTCAGGTCCTTCTGAGACAGAAAATCCCACTTTGGAAAAAATCTCAATGATCCTTTGCCTGACAATGGAAACCGGATGCATGGAACCTTTTTCGGCAGGTGGAGGGTCAAGTGTTAAATCAGGAACATCAACAGGACCTGACTCCTCTTTCGCTTCAAATGATTCCTTAAGTTCGTTTACTCTTTGTTCAACCAGAGATTTTAATTCGTTTAAAATTTTTCCCGTTTCCCGTTTCTTCTCCGGTGTTAATTTTTTAAACTCAGCAAACAAATCCTGTAAAACACCCTTTCGGCCTAAAAACCTAATCCTGAACGCTTCAACTTCCTGTATTGTAGATGTCTGAATGCTTTTGGCTTCTTCAACCAACTCATGGATTTTATTTATCATCTTAAATTTATTTTTATCACTTCAATAATTAATTTTTTCACCTATATTTGCAAACCTTTTTAATCCCGATAATGATTAAATTATTCAGGAAAATATATGATTTCCAATTAAAACACTCCACAAAAATAGCTAAATTGGACGAATTTTTGCTAAGTATTTCGCCCGCTAAATTCAGAAATAATTAAGAAAATTCAATATTAATAAAGGATGAGACAACTTAAGATCAGCAAACAGTTTACAAACAGGGAAAATAAATCGCTTGATAAATACCTGAACGAGATTTCCAAGGTGGAGATGATCACTCCTTCCGAGGAAGTTGAGTTGGCTATACGTATTAAAAAGGGCGACCAAAGAGCACTGGAAAAGCTGGTCAATGCCAACCTTAGGTTTGTCGTTTCCGTAGCAAAACAATATCAAAATCAGGGACTAACATTGGGTGACCTGATCAATGAAGGCAATATGGGGTTGATCAAAGCTGCACAGAGGTTTGATGAAACCAGGGGATTTAAATTTATCTCCTACGCAGTTTGGTGGATCAGGCAATCCATCCTTCAGGCATTGGCAGATCAATCAAGGTTGGTTCGTTTGCCGCTCAACAAGGTAGGTTCACTCAGCAAAATCTCCCATACTTCCATCCGTCTTGAGCAGGAACATGAAAGAAAGGTTACTGATTTTGAAATCGCTGAAAAACTAAATATCACGGCAAATGAGGTTTCTTCCACTTTAAGTTCGGCAAGCAAACATTTGTCTATTGACGCACCTATTAACGAGGAAGAAGACACGAGCCTGCTAACAATTCTGCCTAATGATCAGGAACCTGACCCGGATAAAGGGCTGATTCATGAATCGTTGCAAACAGAGATTGCCCGTGTTATTTCTATCCTTTCAGAAAAGGAAAGGGAAATTATCAAATTATATTTTGGCCTGGAAGGAAATCCTCCGCATTCGTACGAAGATATCAGCGACAAGGTTAAACTGACCCGTGAACGTGTTCGTCAGATAAAAGAGAAAGCGTTGAAAAAACTCAGAAAATCGACCAAAAGCAAGATTCTTAAGGCATATCTGGGTTAACCACCTAACTTCTTCAATTGTCGCATAAGCAGGTACAAGTCTGTCATCACTGTGTAATTTCTGGCATAAAGCAGGTTCTTTTCCTGCCATAGCTCAGGGGGAACGCTATGGCTCTCATCTACAATTTCCGGAGGGAAAACACCCTGTTTGAGTACCGGTATTGCATCCTGGGGCACACCGGGGAAATAAGATATCCAGGTCTTTTTCCCTAACAGCACTTCTACACAAGCTCTATAAAATTTCCCGGTTGATTTTTGAAAAAAAATCAGGATAGGCGACAGGAACAAGAACATGACTGAAATTGATATATCGAACATTCTTTTATTAAACCGGTTTTCTGTCTTGGCAATGGGTAATTCAATATCAATGGTAAAATAGTCG
Source organism: uncultured Sphingobacteriales bacterium (assembly GCA_964625265.1). Lineage (GTDB taxonomy): Bacteria > Bacteroidota > Bacteroidia > CAILMK01 > JAAYUY01 > CAYNBC01. The sequence continues at coordinate 4,769 of CAZVAY010000117.1, forward strand.
CCAGATTCATTTTTCCCTTTGCTACCAATCACAAAAAGGCTTTCACTGGGTGCTATTTTAAAGGCAATATCCTTTTTGCTCAGCCTTGTCATGATGGCTATTGTATCTTTCGAAGAAATATCTTTAGAACAAAAAACCAACTCACTGATTTTGTGCACTGCAACAATTTCGTCAATATTATTAATCGTACCGAGGCAATTTATCCCTTTGCCTGCTTGTCCGGTTTTTTCAGGGCAAATAAACCCTGCCAGGATAAATTTTGTCTGGGATTTATTAAGAAGCTCCCTGACATGTTCAGACTCGTTGTGTGTACCGACAATCGCCAGCCTCGCCTCCTTAATCCACGACAGGCTGATAGAACCATTCTCAATATAATTGAATATGACCCGTGATAAAACTGAAACAAAAAAAGTTGTAAAAGTTCCTAAAATAATAATGGCCCTCGAAAAACGGAATGATTCTTCGAAGAAAGCATAAACAGCACTAACCATAAGGGTACCCAGTAACACTCCACGAACAATATTTTTAAGCCTGAATGGCCTCAGGTAATTGCGGAGCACCAACAAACCCAATAACCAAAATAAGATGTAAAGGGGGAATATATACTTTACAAGTTCAGGAGGGTAAGGTGCTCCATGTCCGAATACTTCATTGTTTTCCCAAAAATACTTGGATAGCCATAGTCCTCCGAAAACAAGGACAGCATCGGTTAACGGAAGAGAAATCCAAATGACAAACCGCTTTATTACCGATAATGCAGCTCTGAAAATTATTGCGATATTGATAAAAAATGAAAACAGGGAGGCATTTCGGGACGAAAAATGTTTCCTTGCAAAAATGATCATCGCCTTATAAAACAAAAACACATAGTTCAGGCTGCCTCGCTTGGTGCTTTCACCTTTATAATGAATTATCTGTGTATCCGGAAAGTAATAGTTTTTATAACCGTTTTTTTTGATCCTGTACGAAAGGTCAATGTCCTCCCCATACATAAAGAAACCTTCATCAAGCAGGCCTGTTTTTTCAAGGACTGATTTTTTAAGTAGCATAAAAGCTCCGGATAGAATATCCACTTCATTGATTGTGTCCTGGTCAAGATAGTGCAGGTGATACTTGCCAAATACCCTGGATTTCGGGAATAATTTTGACAGGCCGGTTATTTTAAAAAAGGCTGTACTCGGAGTTGGCAGCCCACGTTTGGATTCGGGAAGGAAGTTCCCGCTTCCATCTAACATTTTCACTCCAAGGCCACCAAAATCATCTTTCGAATCTGCAAATTCAAGAATACTGATAAAAGTATTTTCCTCCAGGACCGTGTCAGGATTCAGCAGCAGGATGTATTCGCCACAGGCTTTGCGGATAGCCTGGTTATTAGCTTTTGAATAGCCAAGATTTTCTTTGTTCAGGATGGTCAAAACTGACGAAAACTTTTCCTTAAGCATGCTTACCGAACTGTCAACAGAATTATTATCAACAACAATGATTTCGGTATCATAAGCCGGATGCTTTTTTTTCAGGGCTCCGGCTGCATTGTTTACCGATAGCAGGCATTGTTCAAGAAAATACTTGACATTATAGTTGACTATGACAACCGAAAGTTTCAACAGTTAGATTTTTAAATATTATACGGAATACGGTTTGCGATACTTTTTCCCAATGTTATTTCATCAGCATATTCCAGTTCCCCGCCAATAGATATGCCTCGCGATATGGCTGAAATTTTAAGTTTTTCATTTTGGGCTTGTCTGGCAATATAAAACATAGTTGTATCCCCTTCCATGGTAGCCCTGAGTGCAAATACCAGTTCCGAAATATTGTCAGTCCTGATCCTTCCGATCAGGCTATTGATATGAAGATCTTCAGGTTTGACACCATCAAGTGGAGAAATGACCCCGCCCAAAACATGGTACACCCCCCTGAATTGCTGGGTTTGTTCAATAGCCAATACATCTCTCAAATCTTCAACGACACATACCAGGCTGTGATCCCTTGTATGATCGCTGCAAATATTACAAACTTCATTTTCAGTAATATTGTGACATTGCTTGCAATACCTGATATCAGTAGTAAGTTTTTGTATCAGTTCAGAAAGCCTGATAATATTTTCATTATCCTGCTTGATCAGGTTTAAGACCATCCTTGTTGCCGTTCTTTTCCCAATACCTGGCAACTTAACAAACTGATTAACCAGTTCCTGCACCAAACCGGATGAAAAATTCATTCTTCTTTTTTTTGCAAAGATTGCAATTTTAAGCTAAAAGAGGGAATAATAAAACAGTTGAACTTAAATATCAAAACCCAATAAAAGTGTGGATAATTACAGCTCCAGGCAAAACTGGTATTTGTATTATTGAATCATTAACTGATATTAATTCTTATTCGGTTAAAAACTTAATAGAATAAAAAAAAAGATTACCTTTGTTCAAGGCTTGAAGATAATTTATATGAAGACTAATTTTTTATTACTCACACTGGTTCTCTCTGTCCTCTTATCCTCAGTAACTTATGCTCAAAAAGAAGACGATAAAACCTCATCAAAAATCAAGAAGAAAACAACAGAACAACCGGCAAAAAAAGCATGGTCAGTCGGTGCTTATGTTGGCGAGCCCATTGTGTTCGGTGATATAAATATTGACCCCCTTTCAGTAGGCTATGGCCTGAACCTGCAAAAGGCACTGGGAAGTGCACTGGCACTCAGGATGCAGATTGGCCTGGGCTCCGCCAAAGGTGTTGACCGTAAATACGCCTCATCCAATATGATTGATAATAATGTTGCGCTGAATGGCACTATGGACCCGGTAGTCAACTTTAACCCGGGCAGCTATCTGCCGGTTTACTGCAACTATAAAATGGATTATAAAGAACTTTATCTTCAACTTTTATATAATTTTAACTTCCACAATGATTTCAGGTTAAAACAAGAACCCAGGTTCGATATGTTCATGATGCTTGGCTTAGGCGGCCTGCTGTTCAATACCTGGACCGACCAGATGGACGGGAACAAAATAAGAGATTATTCATCTGTTTATAATGACTACACTGCCGGTAATATCACGCAGGATGAAGTCAAAAAACAAATAACTGCCCTGCTTGACGGTACGTATGAAACCGCTACTGAAGGCAACCCAAAAGGAGCTGCAAAAAATTATGAAACCGTTTTGATGACAAGTGTGGCCACACCGGTTGTCAATGCAGGACTCGGAGTGCGCTTTCACTGCCAAAT
>CAZVAY010000118.1:0-7976 GCA_964625265.1 uncultured Sphingobacteriales bacterium
ACCTCAATAATTCTCTGATGCTGGTGACCGCCCTCAACACGCATATTGGTTATGACAATACAGTAAAAATTGCTAAAAAGGCCTTTGCTGATGGCACAACACTGAAACAGGCTGCACTGGAATTGGGATTGCTGACCGAAGAACAATTTGACGAATGGGTACGCCCCGAAAAGATGGTCGGTAGTTTAGGAAAGTAAAGTGATAATTATTATCCGTGTTTTATTGAGGCAAAGAAAACGCAGAGTTTCAGTGTAACTACTTACGCAATATCTAATGGCCACGTAAAATAACTTCAGAATTTGGGTGAGATAAATGTGCATGATAATCTCTGAATAGTTTTGCATTTCCATGATTTTTTTCAATTGCCTGAAAGAAAATTCTAATAATGATAATTCTTGTACATTTGACTATTTAACAATTTTAAAATTACACTTATGCTCTATCACCCTATAGACCCTCAACTGTTTATCACTAACCGCAAGCGGCTGGCAGCAGAGATGAAGCCTGATTCCATCGCGATTTTCAATGCCAATGATCAGTTCCCGCGCAATGGCGACCAGTTTCAAAAATTCAGGCAGAATTCAGATTTGTTTTGGGCTTCCGGCCTCGACCAGGAAAAAACCATTGTCGTGTTATACCCTGATGCTCCACTGAAAAAATTCAGGGAAATGGCTTTTTTGGTTAAAACCAACGAGATGATAGCCATTTGGGAAGGACATAAATACACCATCGAAGAAGCCCGGCAGGTATCGGGCATACAAAGTATCCATTGGCTGGAAGATTTTGAAATGGTCCTTCACGAGTTGTTGAATTATGCCACAGATGTCTACCTGAACAAAATTGAGTTTTACAAATTCAAAACCGATGTACCCTACCGGGATGTCCGCTTTGGTGAAAAAATCAGGAAAGAATATCCCGAACACAACTACCACAGGCTGGCACCGCTGGTGACGAAACTCAGGCTCATCAAACAACCCATCGAAATTGAATTGCTGAAAAAAGCCTGTGCTATTACCAATAAAGCCTTTCAGCGGGTACTAAGATTTACAAAACCAGAGGTGTGGGAATTTGAGATTGAAGCCGAGATCTCCCACGAATTTACCCGCAACAGAGCTAACGGACATGCCTATGATCCTATAGTAGCAGCAGGTGAAAATGCCCTTTGCCTGCACTACAACACCAACACTTCGCAGTGCAGGAGCGGAGACCTCCTCCTCTTTGACTTTGGTGCCGAATATGCCAACTATGCCGCTGACCTAAGCCGAACTATTCCGGTAAACAGTAAATTCAATCCGCGACAACGAGCCGTGTACAATTCGGTGTTAAAAGTATGGAAAGAGGCTAAAACCAAAGTGATCCGAAAAGGTGTGACCATCGAACAGATCAACAACGAAGTGAACAAGCTGATTGAGAAAGAATGTATTGCGCTGGGGCTTTTTACAGAAGAAGATGTTAAAAAGCAAGACCCTGAAAAACCCTTGTATTCCAGGTATTTCATGCATGGGACTTCGCACTTTATTGGGTTGGATGTGCATGATGTGGGACACAAGCAAATTGTGCTTCAGCCAGGCATGGTACTTACCTGTGAGCCCGGAATTTATATTACAGAAGAAAAGCTGGGCGTAAGGATTGAATCAGATATTCTTGTTACAGAAACAGGCACAATTGACCTGATGGATGACATCCCGGTTGAGGTGGAAGACATTGAACGCTTGATGTTGCAATCCGGCTCAAAGTAAACATCTGTGCGTCTTTGTTAATATTTGATAACGAACATCATTTCACCCGTAACTTTTAAGGTAAAGAGAGCAACAGTAAGCCTTTTATAAATCGTATTGTGACAGGCCAGGCTAATAATAATAATAATCAATGGCCACCCTTTCTATTCTCTTTCCTTCAAAGAAATTTTTAAATTCCTGATGGGCCGGGTGAACAGCATAAATATCCAGGTCACGCATATTTTCAAATTCAATTTCCAGGGAAATGTCAAAATTGGCCGGGGAGGCATCTGCCGCATTGATCCCTGCCCTGAGGTATTTAATCTGCGGAATTTTATCCTTTAAGGCATTCAATCGTTCAACAGCTTCCAGTGCAATTTCTTCTTTGGACTTTCCATTGACATCCTCCCTGATGGTCCACATCACAATATGTTTCAGCATAACCTTTTTTTGTTTCAAAGTAAGGGTAAAACCGGCAGAAATGAAAATTAATCCTAATTTAGCAGCTCATTATTTTTATGATAACAACTAATACTCAGAAAAGATGTTTGAAGCAAATGTTTATAGTCAAAGAAGGAATAATTTAAGGAAACAAATGGATACAGGCCTTGTGCTCATCCTGGGCAACGAATACGCCCCGATGAACTACCCGGGCAATACCTACCATTTCAGGCAGGACAGTAATTTCCTGTATTTTTTCGGGCTCAGCCAGGCAGGCCTCGCTGGCGTGATGGATATCGATGAAAACAAAGATTATATTTTTGGCAATGATGTCGATATGGATGATATCATCTGGATGGGGCCACAACCTTTGGTCAAAGACCGGGCAGCACAGTGCGGTGTCAATTACACCGGTAGCCTGGCAGATTTGGATAAGTTGATCAAAACAGCTGTTCTGAAAGGAAGAAAGATTCATTTTACCCCACCTTATCGTGCTGTCAACACCTTAAAAATTGAAGAACTGACAGGCATCCGGCATAATCAGGTAAAAGCCTCTTTTTCTGAACCACTTATCAAAGCTATTGTAAAACTGAGGAGCATAAAAGAAGACCGGGAAATTGTTGAAATTGAAAAAGCCCTGGATACTGCCTATGAAATGCATACGACAGCCATGAGAATGGCCATGCCCGGAACCGTTGAAAAAGAAATAGCCGGTGTTATGGAAGGCATTGCCCTGTCGAAAGGCGGCCCTGTATCTTTCCCTGTGATCCTATCGGTCAACGGCCAGACTTTACATAATCATTACCATGGAAATGTATTGGAGAAAGGCCGGATGATGGTTGCCGATGCCGGTGCCGAAACGGAGATGAATTATTGTTCAGACATTACCCGAACCGTTCCTGTTGGAGGCGTTTTTGACCAACGTCAAAAAGATATTTATGAGGTTGTTCTGGCTGCCAACATGAATTCGATAAATGCTGTAAAACCCGGTGTAAGCAACAAAGAATTGCACTTGCTGGCAGCAAAAACCATTGCTATGGGCATGAAACAACTTGGCCTGATGAAAGGTGACATGGACGAAGCCGTTGCAGCAGGAGCACATGCCCTGTTTCTCCCGCACGGACTTGGACACATGATGGGGCTTGATGTACATGACATGGAAGACCTGGGTGAAAATTATGTCGGATATGACGAAACATATCAGCGGAGTAATCAGTTTGGCCTTGCTTTCCTGAGGCTGGGCAGGGAACACCAGCCCGGATTTGTGTTTACCATTGAACCGGGTGTCTATTTTATCCCGGCACTGATCGACCAATGGAAAGCTGAAAATAAACACAGCAGCTTTATTAACTACGATAAAGTAGAAACCTTTAAAACCTTTGGTGGTATCAGGATTGAAGATGATATTTTGGTAACCGCTGACAGCCACAGGGTATTGGGCAAACCCATACCGAAAACTGTGGATGAAATTGAAGAGACAATGCGCTTTTAATTCTTTCCTTTTTGCAAAATGGCTAAAAGACCGAAAATAGTTTTTTACGGCACGCCTGAATTTGCTGTTCATTCCCTTGAGGCAATCCTGCTGGCAGGTTTTCCTGTTGCAGCCGTAGTAACAGCCCCCGACAAACCCTCTGGTAGAGGATTGAAATTACGCCAAAGTGATGTAAAAAGGTTTGCTGCTGAAAATAACATCCCTGTTTTACAACCGGATAAACTCAAATCGGAAGACTTTCTGTCTCAACTTACTTCTATCCACCCTGATATCCAGGTAGTGGTGGCATTCAGAAAGCTACCGGCAACGGTTTGGAAAATAGCACCTACCTTTAACCTGCATGCCTCGCTGCTGCCTCAATACCGTGGTGCAGCACCGATAAACCGGGCGATCATGAATGGTGAAAAAGAAAGCGGGGTAACGACCTTCTTTATCAATGAAAAGATTGATACCGGAGATATGATCTTGCAGGAGGCTGTGACTATCAGCCCCACAGAAACTGCAGGATCATTACACGATAAGCTGGCACATTGCGGAGCCGGCCTTGTTGTTAAAACCATTGATATGATCAGCAAAGGCTCTATCCAATTACAACCCCAGCCGGAAACAGGGCTGATAAAATCCGCGCCCAAGCTAACAAAAGAAGTTTGCCGGATCGACTGGAATAAAGATATTACTTCAATTTACAATCATATCAGGGGCTTATCACCCTACCCTGCTGCATGGACATTACTGGACAACCGTGTTTTCAAAATATTCAACTGCACCATGCATGAATGTGTGCATACCGAAATACCAGGGACAAGCCGTACCGACAGGAATTTCAAAGTTTTTGCGAAAGGAGGTTGCCTGAAATTAGAAAAAGTTCAGATGGAAAGTAAAAAAAGAATGACAGCAGAAGAATTTTTGAGAGGGTGGGACAAGGATAAACAAATAATATTTCAATAGTTAATGCGAATTGCTCTTATCGGATTCATGGGTAGTGGTAAAAGCACCTACGGGGAAGCTCTGGCAAAAATCATGGAATTGGATTTTATTGACCTGGATCATGAAATTGAATTGAGAGCAGGTAAAAATATCCGAACTATTTTTAGCGATGACGGTGAAAAGAACTTTAGAAAAACAGAAGCCGAATGCCTGAGGGAAATATTCCGTAAAGACCAATTTGTCCTTGCCTGCGGTGGGGGTACCCCTGTTTCACCGGCAAACAGAAAATTACTGCTCTCCCAATCAAGGGTGATCTTCCTGAAACCCTTATTTTCAACCACCCTTCATTATCTCAGGGGAGACAAGAATAAACGGCCACTCCTGGGGGAGATCAGCAAGAAAAATTTCCCTGAAGAAATAGAGAAATTATACAGGAACAGGCTAAAATATTACTGTGAAGCCCCTCTTGTTATTGACCCGGATTTTTTATCTCCCGGTGGGCTCGTAAACTATATCCGCAGCTGAATATTGATGTTTTGATCTCGCATTAATTTTAACCTAAATCAGGAATTATTCCTTAATTTTGAAGCAAATTTGAAGAATTATGATAAGTAAAAAACTTGTAGAAGCTTTAAATAAGCAGATTAACGAAGAATTATATTCCTCTTATCTTTATTGGTCAATGGCCTCCTGGTGCGAAGGGGCTAATTTACCCGGTTTTGCCAACTGGATGAAAGTTCAGTCTGAGGAAGAGTACCTTCATTCCCGTAAATTTTATGATTATATAACACAATCGGGAGGACAGGTAGAGTTTCAGGAGATTAAAAAACCAAAAGCTGAATGGAAATCAGTTGAAGATATTTTTCAGGATACTTGCAACCACGAAATATACATTACCGGTTGCATCAATGACCTGGCTACCCTGGCTATGGAAGAACACGACCATGCCACGGGCTCATTTTTAAAATGGTTTATTGACGAGCAGGTCGAAGAAGTAGCTACCGCTGATCAGTATCTCAAGGAATTAAAAATGATAGCTGGCAACAAGCAAGGTTTGTTTATGTTAGACAGGGAATTACGTAGCCGTGCTTCAATCATGCCGGCACTACCTGCATAGGGAGTATATTTTTGGCGGTAAACAGTTGTGAAATTTCTCTTTTTTTATTGCTCAAAAACATGAAAGATAACCTTTTATGGTTTTTTAGTTTCGGATATTATAACTATATTGCCACTGTTAAAACAAATATAATTATCTAAATAAATAAATAAAATGGCAACGCTTAAACAAAGACTTTACGAAAAGATTCAGGAACACCGGCCACGCACTGCCAGGCTGATGAAAGAACACGGTGATGTCGTTATCGACCAGGTTACTGTTAACCAGGCCATCGGAGGCATGAGGGGAATTAAAAGTCTTGTCACTGATATTTCATATCTGGACCCGCAGGAAGGGATTCGTTTCCGGGGCTATACTATTCCTGAGACACTTAAATTGTTACCAAAACCGAAAGGGGCTGAAATGCCCTATGTCGAAGGTTTATATTATTTATTGTTGACTGGTGAAATTCCCAACAAACAGCAAGTCGAACAGATTGCAGATGAATTTAACAAGCGTAAACATGTACCCTGGTATGTTTTTGATGTTTTACGGGCATTGCCTCGTGACACCCATCCCATGACCATGTTTGCCAATGCTATCCTGGCCTTGCAGCGTGAGAGTAAATTTGTTAAAAAATACAGGGAGGGTTTAAAAAAAGAAGATTATTGGGACCCGACTTATGAAGATTCCTTATCACTGCTGGCCAAACTGCCTGAAATTGCAGCTTACATCTACAGGATGAAATACAAAAACAATGAATTCATTCCTCCTGATCCACACCTCGACTACGGTGGCAACTTTGCTTATATGATGGGCATTCCGAAACCTTACGATGATGTATCAAGGCTTTATTTCATCCTTCACAGCGACCATGAAAGCGGGAATGTCAGCGCACACACAGGACACCTGATCGCCAGTGGCCTCGCAGATATCTATTATTCGATTTCCGGAATGCTGAATGGACTTGCCGGCCCATTACATGGCCTTGCCAACCAGGAAGTACTTCGCTGGATACAGGATCAAATGAAGAAATATGGAGGAAAACTGCCTAGTAAAGAACAACTAAAAAATGATGTTTGGGAAACACTGAACAGCGGACAGGTTATCCCGGGATTCGGGCATGCTGTATTGAGAAAAACTGACCCCAGGTATGCTGCCCAAAGGGAATTCTGCATGAAGCATATAAAAGATGATATGTTATTCGATTACGTCAAGATGCTGTACGAAATTGTCCCTCCTGTATTGACTGAGCAAGGCAAAGCCAAAAACCCATGGCCCAACGTAGATGCTCATTCCGGTGTACTACAATGGCACTTTGGTGTGAAAGATTACGACTTCTACACCGTGTTGTTTGGTATGGGTAGAGCATTGGGCGTTACCGCAAACATTATCTGGGACAGGGCCTTACTTTATCCGCTTGAAAGGCCTAAGTCTATTACAACCTGTATGATCGAGGAACTGGTCAAGGTTGATAGTGGCCAGTGCGACAAAGACAGGATGTCCCATTTGTAGTTAACAAAAGGCTTAAACCTTATTTAAATATTAAGCAGGGTTTGCATTATTGTCAATCCTGCTTTTTGTTTATCCGTGATTATCTTACCTCAACCTGCTTGCCGACCGGATTGATTTTTCATCCCTTAATATGGCTTTATTGGCAAGATAAAATAACAACAGGGTAATCAAAGGTAACCCGGCAGCCCAGGAGAATGAAGATCCAGGCAGTTCGGAATAGGTTTCGGAAACGTTGTCCCATGTAAACAACAAAGCCACAATAAGGCCCGTACCCAGCAACAAAAAAAATCGAGTTAGTTTATATTGCAACATTCTGTTTTTGAAAAAAAAGATAGTTGCCCAGGCTCCGCCAATTAGTAAGATTGCAAGAATGAGCGTGATCAGTTGCCATTCAGATGTTGTGATATCCCCCGATCTTAAAACTAATTGATGTACATAGAGCTTCACCGAACTACCTGCTTCAACATCATACCGGGTAAAAAACGGGAATAATAACATGAAGCTGTAAAATAGCCCTGCCAGAAAAAGATATAAACTTTGAATTCTTTGAATCATGGTTGAATATTATTCACATGGATAAAAAATGCCAATACAAAAGTAATAATTCAGGAGCCATAATCAATACCTACAGAATTTCTATCCGGCAAGATATATGGGAAATTCAGGCTTCAGGTGCCTTCATTAAGCTATAGAGTTTTTAAAAGTTAAATTTGTTGGGAATTGGTGAATTAAGTTACTGTTCACCCCGCTAATTTAAGAACAAAATCCTAAACTACAAGATATCCAC
>CAZVAY010000119.1:0-7961 GCA_964625265.1 uncultured Sphingobacteriales bacterium
TTTTTTATGATAAAAGCTATTTTATGAACAGAATTGATGGCAAGACAGTCTTTATCAGCGGAGCCTCAAGCGGAATTGGTAAAGCCTGTGTCAAAGCATTTGCTGAGAAAAAAACCCGTCTGATCATTTGTGCACGCAGAATTGATAAAATCAGGGAATTGTCAGTTGAGATGGGTAAACGCTATAAGGTCAACGTTCTCCCTATAGCATTGGATGTACGGGATCATGATGCTGTTGAAAAGGCCATTGATGGATTGCCCGAAGAATACAGGCATATCGATATCCTGGTCAACAATGCAGGTTTATCGCGCGGGCTCAATAAACTACCGGAGGGGCTTGTGGACGATTGGGAAGAAATGATTGATACCAATGTGAAAGGCCTCCTTTATCTGACAAAAAAAATCGTTCCCGGTATGGTTGAAAGGAATTTTGGCCATGTAATCAATGTCGGGTCTATTGCAGGTGTAGCCTCCTATCCCGGAGGGAATGTTTATTGCGCCACCAAGGCAGCAGTAAAATTTATCAGTGACGGATTGCGGCAAGACGTTGTGGATACCCCCATCAGGGTAACCAACATACAGCCCGGCCTGGTTGAAACCGAATTCAGTGTAGTGCGTTTTCATGGCGATGAAGAGAAAGCGAGAAAGGTTTATGAAGGAATCCAGGCCCTTACCGGTGCAGACATTGCAGACATTGCCCTGTATGCAGCCCTGTTGCCCCCACATGTTCAAATATGCGAAGTGACCGTGACCCCGACACACCAGGCTACGGGGGGCGTGTTGTACAAGAAAAACTAGAATTTGTAAGTAAAGCCTGTTAATTCTTCACTAACCTGCCACAAGCTGTTGGCAATTTCCATATCACGGGCTTCGTCAGAAGTTTTGGCAATCTTTTTATCAGCAAAATATTTTCCGGTAATTCCTTCTAATCCATCAGACAATGCCAGGTAAATACAGGTTGAGGCACCTTTTTCCGGTGTGCGCATCAGGCTCATGGAAGTCTTGACCAGGAATCCCATAAATCCTTTAAAATCGGAACCGAACCTGGTATGAACCCCACCGGGATGCACACAGTTGGCTGTAATTTTTGTATCCTTTAGCTTATCGGCAAGTACAATGGTAAATAATATATTGGCCAGTTTTGATTGCGAATAAGCGCGCATGGAACTGTATTTTGTTTTTTCAAAAAACAGGTCATCAAAGTTGATATGGCCGTATTTGTGTGCCATTGAACTGATCGAAATGATCCTTGATGGCTGATCTTTCGGTATCAGGTCGAGCAACAGCCCCGTTAAAAGAAAGTATCCTATGTGATTGAGGGCAAAAGTGTATTCAAATCCATCTTTGGTCAGTTTTCTGTCCGGGAATATTCCCCCTGCGTTATTGATCAGGACATCGAGCCTGTTATATTTTGATTTAAAAGCTGAGGCTGCCTGTTTGATGCCTTCTGTTTCGGATAAGTCTGCACAGATAATATCAATTTTTTCATTTCCCGTTGATCCGGAAATTTCCTTTTTTGCCTGTTCGAGTTTGTCCTGGTTTCGGGATACCATAACCAGGTTGGCACCTGTTTGGGCAATGGCTTCAGCTGTAACCCGCCCCATGCCGCTTGTGGCTCCGGTAACCAGATAATTTTTATTATTCATTTTTCTGATTTTGGGGCAATATTACATTATTTCATCAACAATAACATATTCTCAATTGTCAATATGTTGTTTTGGTAACCAAAAAAATTCAGGAATTATTCCTATAAATTGACGATTGAAATTCGTGATTAAATCATGGGGTTCATGAATTGGGCTTTTGATTTTCAATGTCAGGGTTAACCTCCCATGGGCCTGATAGAACTTTAGCAGTCGTCAGGGTTGACAAATAATTGCATTTCAATTATTTTGTAAGCTCTTTGGGTGACTCATTCACTTTTATGAATGATTCAGGTTAAAGTATATGAAATTGTTGGGGCAATAAAAAAAAACATGCAGGTATTAGCGCTGAGAATTTTATTTTTGTAAACTGTTAATTTTTTATTCAAGCATATATTAAACTGGTATCGGATGGGAAAAGTAATTTCGCTGGCAAACCAAAAAGGAGGAGTAGGAAAAACCACAACAGCTATTAATCTGGCTGCTAGTTTTGCTGCATTGGAATATAAAACACTTATTATTGATGCAGACCCACAGGCTAATTCCACTTCCGGTGTTGGCATTGATCCCAAAGAGGTTAGCACCAGTATTTATGAATGCATTATCAATGCTGTTGAACCCAAAGATGCTATCCGGCAAACCGAGATTGACAACCTTTCTATCATCCCTTCACATATTGACCTTGTTGGTGCCGAAATTGAACTGATCGGGATGGATGACAGGGAAAAGCAAATGAAAAAAGTAGTGGATAAGGTCAGGGATGATTATGATTTTATTATCGTTGATTGTTCGCCTTCATTGGGAATTATCACCATTAACTCACTCGTGACTGCTGATTCTGTTATCATACCTGTACAATGCGAATATTTTGCCCTCGAAGGGTTAGGAAAATTATTGACAACAATCAAGATAGTCCAGAATAATTTAAACCCAAACCTGGAAATTGAAGGCATCCTGCTGACCATGTACGATATCAGGTTGCGGTTGTCGAACCAGGTGGTGGAAGATGTAAAAACCCATTTTCAACAATTGGTATTTGACACTATTATTCACAGGAATATCCGGATCAGTGAAGCTCCGGGATTTGGCGTACCGGTTTTGTTGCATGATATGGACGGCAGGGGAGCAGTAAATTACCTTAACCTGGCCAAGGAAATTCTTCAAAAGAATAGTTTGCCGGTTTCAAAAGTAAAACAGTAATTATATGGCAAAAAGGAAAGCTTTAGGAAAAGGATTAGATGCTTTGTTAACCGACTCGGGCAGCGATATTACAAGCCGTTCCCCGGCTCCGTTGAACAGCGTTTCAGATATTAATATCAATGATATTGAGGCAAATCCCTTTCAACCCAGGGAATATTTCAATGAGGAGGAATTGGAAGAATTAGTCGAATCGATAAGTGTTCATGGCCTCATTCAGCCCGTGACAGTCCGTAAAATAGGTTATGGAAAATACCAGTTGATTTCGGGTGAAAGACGAACCAGGGCTGCCATTCGTGCCGGGCTGAAAACCATTCCTGCCTACATCCGTGTGGCTGACGACCAGCAAATGCTGGAAATGTCATTGATTGAAAACATCCACCGTGAAGACCTGAACCCTATTGAGGTGGCTATTAGCTACCAGCGCCTTATTGATGAATGCAGCCTGACACAGGAAGAAGTAGCCAAACGAATTGGCAAGAACAGGAGTACGGTAACCAATTATCTCCGGTTGCTTAAATTACCCGATGAAGTTCAACTGGCACTGCGGGACAAAAAAATTACCGTAGGCCATGCGCGAAGTATTATCAATATAGAAGACAGGGAAAAACAACTGGCATTGCTTAATATGATCATAAATGACCAGTTAAACGTCAGGGACATTGAAAGCCTGGCAAAGCAGGCCAAATCCGGGAAAAGCCATACTGCATCCAAATCACCCAAAGAAAAAGATAATCGTTTTAGTGATTGGGAAAACAGGTTTTCCAGCTTTTACGAACTGCCGGTTAAAGTAAAATCCCTCAGGAGTGGCAAAGGCCAGTTGGTTATTACATTTAAATCCGAGGCTGATCTGGAACGAATTGCTTCCCTGGTTGAAAAAGCAAATAATGCTCAGTGAGGAAGGTAAGGATATTATTGTTTGTCCCCCTGTTATTCATTCTGTCGAGTAAATCAGTTGCCCAGTACATTTATATCCAGCCAGCTTCCTTTAATTCGGATACAGTAAAAGAAAATAAACTGGATGTACCCACAAAAACGCTGATCAAATCAGCCATCATTCCGGGTTGGGGCCAGATAGCCAATCACCAGTTCTACAAAGTGCCCATTGTGTGGGCCGGATTAGGGTTTGCCGTCTATAATGTCCAATATAACTACAAAAAGTATAATTCATTCAAACAGGCTTATATCATGCGCATTGATGATGACCCAACCACTATAGACATTTACGACCCGGTGAATGGCAGTAATAGTAAGCGGTACAATGAGACACAACTGGTAAAGATCAGGGATGCATACAGGAGGAATATGGAACTGTCCGTCTTATCAACATTGGGGGTTTACGCCTTAAATCTTATTGATGCTTACGTTTCAGCTCATTTACTGGATTTTGACCTGGATGATGATCTCAGTATAAAAACCGGTATTATTCCTAATTTTGTATCGGATTACAGGACAATAGCGTATTTTGGTTTAACATATAAATTCTAATATGATGAAAATATTTTTATTGGGGTACGGGAAAATGGGTCAAACACTTGAAAATGCAGTGGCTTCAGGTGGCCACGAAATAGCTGGCATCTATGACCCATACAGCAAATTTAACGAGTTTTCCATCCGGGATTTTCGCAATTCGGATGTGGCAATTGATTTTTCAACTCCCGGAAGTGCAGTTTACAACATCACCCGGTGTGCTGAAAACAATATTCCTGTTGTTGTTGGTACAACGGGTTGGTACCATGAACTCGACACAGTTGAAGATATCGTTCGCAAAAATAACGGCTCGATCATCTATTCGCCCAATTTTAGCATTGGCGTAAATATCGTTTTCAAGGTCACAGAATACCTGTCTAAAATCGTTCAAGGTGAACATGGATTTAATATTTCCGTTCACGAAGTTCATCACGATCAAAAGAAGGATTCGCCCAGTGGGACTGCCATAAACATAGCAAACAGAGTACTTGCCAATCATAACAATTACAAAGCCTGGGGCAAATACGAAGAAGGCACTAAAGCGAGTGGAACTAAAAAAGAAATCCCGATTTTTTATAAAAGGGAAGGGAATGAAATAGGAACACACAAGGTTGTTTATGAGTCGGCTATGGATAGGATCACTGTTCAACACGAAGCATTGAGCCGTGAAGGGTTTGCTGCTGGTACATTACTTGCAACCGCGTGGATCATTGGTAAAAAAGGTATCTTTACCATGAGTGATATTTTGGAAAAATAAAAATTAAAAATTGTGGCTAACTATCTGTGGGGACTCTACTTCCTATTAACCTTTATTGCATTTTATAAATTATTCGAAAAAGCAGGAGAACAAGGCTGGAAAGGCCTGATACCCTTCTATAATATCTGGGTCGCACTTAAATTGTATAACCGGCCCTGGTGGTGGATATTCCTGTTTATTATACCGGGTGTGAACTTTTTCATGCTGCTGATCCTGGTCGTGGTTATTGTGAGGTCCTACGGCAAATACGACCTGCTAAGTCATATCCTGGCTTGCTTGTTTGTACCGGTATATTTGCTTTACCTGGCATTTTCGCAGGATACTAAGTTTGCAGGCCCGGGAGGAGATGAAAATTATCTCAAGCAAAGAAAAAATTCAAAAGGGAAGGAGTGGGGCGATGCACTGGTCTTTGCGGCTATTGCTGCCACTATCATCCGCTGGTTTTTTATTGAAGCCTACACCATCCCTACTTCATCAATGGAAAAATCATTGTTAGTCGGTGATTTCCTTTTTGTCAGTAAAATAAATTACGGCCCCCGTATGCCCAATACTCCTCTTGCATTTCCATTTGCCCACCATACCATGCCTTTGATCAAGACAAAATCATACCTTGAATGGATGAAATACCCTTATATGAGGCTACCGGGTTTTCAGCATATCAAAAACTATGATGTTGTAGTTTTTAATTATCCCATGGAAGATTTCAGGCCGGTAGACAAAAAGGAAAATTATATCAAACGCTGTGTGGGTATTCCCGGTGATAGCTTACAGATCATTGACCGAAGGTTGTATATCAACGGTAAATCCATGGAACTTCCCGACAATGGGCAGTTTCGTTATCTTATCCAAACAAATAACAGCGAGGCATTCAGGAATGAATTGGTGAAGAAACACGGGTTTAAGTCTGAACAGGAATACCTGCGTAAAAGAGGTATTTCGAAAAGAGATATTGTTTACGACCCTCATCTGGTAGAACGGTACCTGTTGCATGATATTTACAATATTACAGAGGTACAACCTCTGCCAACCGGCAAAGAGGGTGAATACCTGGTATGGACCACAAAAGCTAATGTGAATGACCTGAGAGCGTTTAGCAGTGTTTTAAATTTTGAACCTATTATTGAGCCCAAAAAATCCTATGATCCGAAAGTGTACCCTTTCTATCAATATCTGCCCTGGAATATGGACAATTACGGACCGATCTACATTCCTGCCAAAGGCGATAAAATTAAAATGACCAAAGAGAATTTCAGGATATATAAAAGAGTAATACAGGAATACGAACATCATCCCGACCTGAAAATGAGTGACAATGTAGTTTACCTGGACGGCCAGCCTCTTGAAGAATATACTTTTACAATGGACTATTACTGGATGATGGGTGACAACAGGCACAATTCTCTTGACTCACGATATTGGGGCTTTGTTCCTGAAGACCATGTTGTCGGTAAAGCCCTCTTTGTCTGGATGTCGTGGGATAAGTTGGGTGAAGGCTTCCGCAGGATCCGTTGGACCAGAATATTTATGGGAATACATTAAGGTATTAACGGTTTGCTAACATATCCTTTTAAATCATTAGGCAGGAGCGGTTCGTATTAAGCCCGGTAAGGCTGAGAAACACATCCTATCAAATACAGGGAAATTTCATATTTGAGATGCAATAGAATAGCTGGTGAAATGCTCCTGGCACCTATTGTCTGATGACTGTGAAATGAAGTTTGCCACCTCATACGGTAGTGGTTTATTCCCGGGGGTAAAAAAAAAGCCTGCCTTTGCCAGGCAGGCTCCATGAAATCATATCTCAAACTCTCATTGCGTTCGTTTTGACTTTTAGTACATGCCCATGTGGCATTCCCAGCAGGCCATTTCTTTCCAGGATTGATCCGGGTCTGTCATGTGGTAGAATTCCAGTGGTTTTTTGACTGTTGAAACCATGGTTGTATCGGGCCCGCTCTGTGAAATGATGGAGTGACAAAGGTTGCAGTCATTTGAAATTACCCTGCCGTCTTCCGATTTGTGATTGTTGTCGTGGCAGCGAAAACAACCTATGTTGTCCAGATGTCCTATATGGTTGGGGTAAGCATCCCATCTGACGTTCATTTCAGGGAAAACATTCTTCTTGTATTCTTCTTCAAGAATACCAGCCGTTTTTTGAATCAATTCTTTGTTTTGAGCGTAAAAATCCTCATACATACCACTATAATACTCTTCCATCTTTGCATTGATCTCGATGCCGATGCTGTCAGGATTTTTTGTTTCAATATTGCTTAACAGGTCAATTGAGAACATTTTGATATCAGGAATGTCGCGACTGATTCTGCCGGCAGATAAAGCCATGTTCAGGAACCTCATCGGGGGATTGTAATTGTGCGATGGCCTGTTATGGCAGTCAAGGCAGTCCATGATCCTTGATTCTCCTCCTTTCAGCTCTCCATTAAAATCAATGGTGTCAGTGCTTGTAAAGGTAATTTCCTCACCGGACTCCTTGTTGGTATACTTCACCCACGGTATATACTGTCTCTTGTCGTATCCAACATATTCTATGGCTACATTGGGATTTATGTGCCAGTGAATACCTTGTGAGATACCTTCGGATGCAACAGGTGCACTTGTTTTCAGTACCAGGTCAATATCCCATTTAGAACTTTTTTCGTCAGACAGAAAATGATGTTCTGTGCGTAGGGTATAGGGATAGTATTTCTCTGGCCAATGGCACTCTTCACAGGTTTCACGTGCCGGACGTAATTTTAAAATAGGTGTGGTAATAGGCCGCTGGTATTTATTAAATGTTACCGAATAAACCTGGTATAAACCTGACAATTTCGATTTAACATACCAGCTTGCACCACTTCCGATATGACATTCAACACAAGCTACACGCTGGTGGGGAGAATT
>CAZVAY010000120.1:0-7950 GCA_964625265.1 uncultured Sphingobacteriales bacterium
AAAAAGACAAAACAGAGGTCCTCCAGTCTCAACACTACCCGGTCTGTTGTTATCCGGCAGGCAAATTCAGCAGTTTGTTAGTATCTTCCGGGTTTGGTACTGGAAGTTCCATTAATTTTGATTGAATAAATTTGATAATCCATGAATGTTGCATTGGTTTTCGGGGGACAATCCACCGAACATGAAATTTCGCTGCTTTCGGCAAAAAATGTTTTTAATAACCTGGATAAAAAGAAATTCAATGTCCTGCCTGTTTTTATCAGTAAGCAAGGTGGCTGGTACCTGGCAGATGCCAAGCAACTGGCAGACGGAAACATCATACCATCTCCAGGACAGCAGGTTCATTATATTTTCGGAGAAAATAGTTTTTCGTTTTATACAGCCGAAAATCCGCATTTTATCATCCGCTCCGATGTATTTTTCCCGGTACTTCATGGCCCTCATGGCGAAGACGGGACTATCCAGGGATTTTTCGAAATGGCAGGTATCCCTTACGTGGCCCCCGGAGTACTGGGTTCCTCGGCAGCCATGGACAAGGATATAACCAAAAAGCTGCTGATCCGGGCCGGAATTGATGTGATCAACTATTTTGCTTTCCACAAAAAAGACAAAGACAAAATAAACCTGGAGGAGATTGTAGGGACACTGGGCTTGCCACTGGTGGTGAAACCGGCCAATGCCGGCTCTTCCATCGGTATTTCCATAGCATCGAATACTAAAGAACTGGAAAAAGCCATTGAAACAGCTTTCAGCTTCGACCTGAAAATATTGGTTGAGCAGTACGTAAAAGCACGTGAAATTGAAGTGGCCGTACTCGGCAATGACGAGCCTGTAGCTTCTCTGCCCGGGGAGATCATTTCCGAATTCTATGATTACAAGGAAAAATATAGCAGCGAGAGTAAGACCGAACTGAAAGCGCCAGCGGAAAACCTGGACGAAAAAATGACCGGATCGCTACAAACAGCAGCTATCAGGGCTTTCCAGGCTCTCGAACTCTATGGCATGGCCAGGGTTGACTTTTTTGTTGTTGAAGATAAAATATTTATCAACGAGATCAATACTATTCCCGGGTTTACAAACATATCCATGTATCCAAAGCTGTTTGAATTATCAGGAATTCCCCAAAGTGAATTAATGGAAAGGCTGATACATCATGCCTTAGAACAGCATAGGGCAAAAAGCGAATTACAATCAACCCTATAAACTATCCTGGCAAGGTTTACCAAAATATCATAGAAATTCATCGGAAAATCACCAGATGAGCTCATATTCAAGGGTAAACGGAAAACTTAAAATCACAGGATACGGATCATTAATTATTCAGATGTCCGGCTTGAAGAATACGAACCACCGAAATAGAACAGGCCTTACCCCTTATTGGCACAGATACCTTCAGTTGGATAAATATTGCCAGTGTATATGGAACCAACTTTGACATCCTCCCTGAACTTCATTTCAGGTACAGCTATTTTATTATGTGGGGCGTTATGATTGTGGTAACCTTTTTTATGCTGAGGTATTTCAGGCTAAAAAAATGGTTATAATTCCACCGGTAAAAAAAACTATTTCTTCCCTGAACCGTCCAGGCTCATCCAAACCAGTTCGGCAATATCGTAGGATTTAATATGTTCCGGGGAATCAAGCATTTTCAAGCCGTCACCAATCATCAATTTACAAAACGGGCAGCCTGTAGCAATAATATCCGGCTCCATTTTCATCGCTTCCTGGGTGCGCTCGATATATACTTCCCTGTCCCCCGGCTCTGATTCCTTAAACAACTGTCCTCCACCGGCACCACAGCACAACGAAAAACTCCTGTTGCGCGGCATTTCAACGAGTGAGGCTCCGGTTTCCCTGATCAGGCTTCGCGGTTCCTCATAAATGCCATTGGCCCTGCCCAGATAGCAGGGATCGTGATAAACAACTTTTTTTCCGGAAAAAGCACTCACCGGAATTTCCAGTTTACCTTCTGCAGCAAGCATAGACAGGAATTCGGAGTGATGCCATACTTCATAATGGCCTCCGAGATCGGGATATTCGTGTTTTAGTGTATTGAAGTCGTGTGGGTCGCAGGTCACTATTTTGGTCACACCATAATTGTTCATCACTTCAATATTCATCAAGGCCTGCATCTGGAATAGCATTTCATTGCCCGAACGCCTGGCCACATCCCCACTGTCGGTTTCTTCCGGTCCCAGGGTAGCAAAATAAATTCCCAGTTTGTTCAATATCCTGACAAAAGCCCGTGTTACCTGCCGGGCATTGGTATCAAAAGAACCGGCCGACCCTACCCACAGTAAAAATTCCGGTTTGATCTCTTTGGAGAAAAAATCGCTCATCAAAGGCACATTAAATTCGAGGTTTTCTGTCCAGAGATGCCTGTCCTCCGGGGAATATTGCCAGGGAGCACCGTTGTTTTCGATAAACGTAAACATTTTGTTCAGCATCGGCCTGGCTTTGGATTCTTCCATTACCAGGTATCTTCTCATTTCCAGTATCAGGGAGGGATGGTTGATAGATACGGGGCATTCGTTGGCACAGGCATTACACATATTGCAGGCCCATAGCTCCTCATCCGAGATATAATTCCCCAACAGGGCTTTTCCATCATCATACTGAAGGTCTTTTACCAGGCCGGGGCCTTTTTCCTTCATCCTGGCCCTGACATCCATCACAATTTTCCTTGGACTGAGTTTTTTCCCTGTGATGTTGGCAGGACAAACAGAGGTACACCTGCCACACTCGGTACAGGTAAGAGAATCCAGATAGTTTTTCCAGGTAACATCCTGGACATCCCTGACACCAAATCGTTCCGGTGTTACCGGCATTTCTTCCTGACCCTGCCTTTCAGGAAACATCATGAACTCCACTTCGCGTGTAATCTCAGGCATATTATCAATATATCCCAGTGGGCTAAGCCGGCTCAGAAATACATTGGGAATAGACATAAACACATGGAAATGTTTGGAATAAGGAAGGATATTGGCAAAAATAAAGATCAGTAGTATATGTGCCCACCAGTTGATTTCATGTAAATGATGAGCTGATCCCGGCCTGATATTATTAAACCAGGTGGCCAACACTGAACTCACCGGATAAACACCTTGGATGACCTCTCCGGCCAGATTTTTCTCAACAATATAAAAGGTATTCATGCCCAACAGGCTAACCATCAGAAGCAGGATCAATGAAAGGGCGAGGGTGGCATCCTGATGCGAGACATGTTTCATCTCATTGCCTGTGAACCGCTTGATATTCATAAATAATCGCCTGAAAATAAATACCAGGATGGATAGCAAAACTATCAGTCCGAAAATATCACCTGTAGCTATAAGCAGGTTATAGAGCCAACCCGCAGCCGATAAAATCCTTTCGGTACCGGCAATGCCATCAATGATCATTTCAACACTGCCTATCAGGATAATGCAAAAACCCCAGAATGTCAGGGCGTGTAAAACACCGGCACCGGGAAACCTGAATATCCTGGTTTGGCCAAAAGCCACCGCAAACATTTTAATAAACCGCTTCCCCCAGTCCCCGATTTCATATTTCCGGGTTAACCGGATATATTTTAGAACCCTTGAAAATGAAAAAGTAAAAATCCCAAGGGCAATGAGAAGGGTTAACAGA
Organism: uncultured Sphingobacteriales bacterium; assembly: GCA_964625265.1. Taxonomy (GTDB): domain Bacteria; phylum Bacteroidota; class Bacteroidia; order CAILMK01; family JAAYUY01; genus CAYNBC01. The sequence goes on from CAZVAY010000120.1 coordinate 3,631, forward strand.
AATATAAGCTGGTGCATCCAAATAATTTTTACTGCCAGGCAGGTTTTGAGCGCAATTTATCAAATAAGTATTGACCTGCCAAAAATGTAGCTTTGCTTGTTATCAATTTTATTTCTATAAAAGAACATATCCGGCTATTTTTGTTAAAAAAAAGGTTATGAAAACCACATTTATCTCATTCTTGCTGGCATTAATCTTCTTCTCTGCCCATTCGGGCACACCCCCTTCCCCACTTAAAAGCAATCGATATTATGGTATGGCCATAGCCAATTACACTTTTTCCACCATTGGGGATAACGTCAGCCTTGAGCTCAAAGTCAACTACGACAAAACATGGATCGGGGAAGTTTTCTGGGATAAAACCGCTCAGAATAACGGCCATGTATCGGATCACTTCGGTTTGGGATTTGGCTACACATTAGCCGGCATATCAACACGCACAGATTTTAAGGCACGTGTTTTTTATTCGGGTGATTATGGAATTGGATTGGGTGTCAGGCCCAACCTCCGTTATATTTTTGCCGATAATTTCATTTTACAGGCCGGGCCGGATATCAACTGGGACAAGAAAGGACTTTCGATTGGCATCCTGATCGGGTTCGGTATTGGAATCGCATTTTAACCTGGAATTCTATTTTACAATACCGGCAAACCCCATAAAAGCCAGGGCCAGGATACCGGCAACAATCAATGACACCGGAATACCCCGCATCCCTTTAGGGACTTCCATCAGGTCGAGGTGCTCGCGCAGGCCTGCAAAAATAACAAGCGCAAGGCCAAAGCCGATGGCATTGGCAATTGCAAACACTACCCCTTCCATCATAGTAAAATCTTTTTGAATAGTCAGGATGGCAACCCCTAAAACAGCACAGTTCGTAGTGATCAGAGGCAGAAATATCCCCAATGCCTGGAAAAGGGACGGGCTTACTTTTTTCAGAATGATCTCCACCATTTGAACCAGGGCGGCTATTACCAGGATAAAACTCACGGTCTGCAAAAACTCCAGGCCCAGAGGCGTCAATACATAGTGCCTGATCAGAAATGTTACCAGGGTGGCCAGAGTCATCACAAACAATACGGCACCGCTCATGCCCACAGCTGTATCCAGTTTTTTCGAAACACCGAGAAAGGGACAAATACCGAGGAATTGTGCCAGGACAATGTTGTTGACAAAAATGGCCGATATAATAATAATGATGTATTCCATATTCCTAGGCTTTGTTCAGTTTATTCATCATAGCAATGAGGTAACCCAGGCCAATAAACGCACCCGGGGCAAGGACAAAAACCAACATGCCGTCACCGGGATATATCTTGAACCCGAAAATGGCCCCACTACCCAGTATTTCCCGGACAGCACCCAATAATGTCAGGGCAAATGCAAATCCAAAGCCCATGCCCAAACCATCAATAACGGATGCAAATAGCCTGTTTTTTGAAGCAAAGGCCTCTGCTCTGCCCAGGACGATACAGTTAACAACAATGAGGGGAATAAACAGGCCAAGCTGCTCGTGCAAAGCCGGCAGATAAGCATGCATGGTCAGGTCAACAATGGTAACAAATGAGGCAATGACTACAATAAAAGATGGGATCCTGACTTTATCCGGTATCAGGTCTTTGATCAGGGAAATAACCAGGTTCGACATGACCAGCACAAAAGTGGTTGCCAGGCCCATGCCCAGCCCATTCACTGCCGAGGTAGTAACTCCCAGTGTCGGGCACATACCAAGCAACAACACAAATACCGGGTTTTCCCTGAGCAACCCTTTTGTGAAATTCTTTAGCTGATTCATGGCTGCGGCCCTCCTTTTTGTTTGAAAACGGAACTAGCCCTTTCCATAGCATCACAAAATGCCCTGGAACTGATTGTTGCTGCAGTTATAGCATCAACATCACCTCCGTCTTTCTTTACTTTCAATACAAATTCTCCGGGTAGTTTCCCTATAAACTGAAGTGGAAAATCAGATTTCTTCCGATCCATTTTATCTCCCAGTCCCGGTGTTTCGGTATGCTCAAGGATGGCTGTGTTTACAATTTTTCCATCCGGTGCAAATCCGGCCATGATCCTGATCCTGCCACCAAAACCTTTATCAGAATAGGTTTCAATAGCAGAGCCAACCCATTGGTTATTGGCATAAGCCTGATATACCCCGACCGAATCCTTGCCCGATTCCGGCATAACCCTGAACGATATCAGTGTATCAAAATCGGGAACCACCTGCCTGATGGCTTTTTCCAGTTTGGCTCTTTTTACTTCCGCAATGGCATCTTTGGTTAAGCTATACACGCCCCCCAGGGAAAGCGCTGAGATAATGGCAATTACCAGTAAAGTGCTGGTCATTGATACAAATGTCGATTCTCTCTTACCTGCCATCTTATTTGGTTTTAACAGTTTTTTCGCCAAAACGAACAGGTTTAAAGCCTTTGTTGATCAACGGGACAAAAGCATTCATGATCAGGATAGCAAATGAAACCCCTTCGGGATAAACACCAAAAACCCTGATTAAAACCGTGATGACCCCGCAACCAATTCCGAAAACTATCTGCCCTCGCGGAGACATGGGAGAAGTAACCAAATCCGTAGCCATGAAAAACACACCCAGAATAAGGCCTCCGGTTATAAGGTGAAACAACGGATCAACATATTTTTCATCGTTCACTAACCACAGAATGCCTGTAAAAACAATGACAGCCCCCAGATAAGATACAGGAATGTGCCAGGTGATGATCTTCCGTATCAGCATAAAAGCAGCGCCAATCAACAGGGCAATGGCAGATATTTCACCCAGTGATCCACCGGAGTTCCCAATCATTAATTGCGCATAATCGGGAACCTTGTCCATCAAGTGATTCATTGTTTCCCCGTTTTTAAGGCCTTCCTTGACAATACCCAGTGGTGTAGCCCCGGTGAGGACGTCAGTAATTTTTGCGGCAAACACCGGATGTGGAACAGGCCAGGATGTCATTTGAACCGGAAAAGAAATCAATAGAAACACCCGTCCCACAAGGGCCGGGTTAAAAGGATTTTTTCCCAACCCGCCAAAAGACATCTTACCAATTCCGATAGCCACCATGCTGCCAATGAGAATAATCCACCAGGGCAGGTTGGCCGGTACATTAAAAGCCAGCAACAAGCCGGTAATGATGGCTGAACCATCAGAAATAGTGGATTCTTCCTTTATGAGATATTTTTGTATTAACCACTCAAAAGCTACTGCTGACGCAACGGCAATGATGGTAACACGTAAAGCATCTATTCCAAAGAAATAAATAGAAACCAGCCATGCTGGCAACAGGGCATAAATGACTCCCCACATGAGTTTGGGGATGCTCAGTTGGCTATGAATGTGTGGGGATGCTGATATGATCAATTTTTCTGTCATGTTCCGGGATCAGTTTTTTCTTGAACGGATTATTCTTCCAACCTGAACCTTTCCAAGACGAATATAGTCTAATAATGGCCGGTACGAAGGACAGGTGAACATACACGATCCACATTCAATACAATCCATGACAGCGTGCTGTTCAGCCTGATCATAAAGGGCGAGCTTTGATACCTGAGCCAGGTAATAAGGCTCCAATCCCATGGGACAGACACTGACACATTTCGAGCATCTGATACAGGTTTGAGCTTTCGGTCTCCTTGATTCGTCCCTGGAAAGAATTAAAATGCCTGAAGTACCTTTTACCACAGGAACATCCAGGTTGCTGAGTGCTTTTCCCATCATGGGGCCACCGCTTATCACCTTGCCTGTATCTTCAGGGAGCCCCCCTACCTGTTCAATCAAATGCGAAACAGGTGTGCCGACCCTGGTAATAAAATTCCCCGGCTCCGTGACAGATTTACCGGTTACAGTAACAATTCGCTCCACCAAAGGTTTGTTTTTCATGATGGCCTCATAAACAGCAAAAGCTGTCCCGACATTGTTAACCACAACACCCACTTCAAGAGGCAATTTGCCGGATGGTACATCCTTCCGGGTCAGGGCTTTAATCAATTGCTTTTCCCCACCCTGGGGATATTTTGTTTTTAGTTTCCTGATTTGTATCCCGGGATATTCCAAAGCCGCCTCCGTTAATTTTTCGATGGCATCGGTTTTATTATTTTCAATACCTATAAAGGCCTTTTCAACACCCAGGCCCCTCATCAATAAGCGAACCCCGGTAACTACTTCCAGGCTTTTTTCCAGCATCAACCTATGGTCTGCTGTCAGGTAGGGTTCACATTCGGCTCCGTTAATAATAAGGAGTTCTACATGTTTCCCGGTAGGAAGCATAAGTTTTACATGGCTTGGGAATGCAGCGCCTCACAGGATTGGG
>CAZVAY010000121.1:0-7928 GCA_964625265.1 uncultured Sphingobacteriales bacterium
TTATCTTTATGCAATGGCAATCACCCTGGAACAGATGTGTCCCGGGCTGGCATACGGAATGCTCAGCTATGGGTGCCAAGTATTTGGGTCTCCCTTTTGATATTCATGGTGGTGGCCTCGACCTGATGTTCCCCCATCATGAGTCGGAAATAGCCCAGTCAGTGGCTGCTTATGGCAAGGAACCCTGTAAATACTGGATACACAACAACCTTATTACTATCAATGGCCAAAAAATGGCCAAATCGATTGGAAATTTCATCACCCTTGAAGAGTTGTTTACAGGGAATTCGGATATGCTTGAGCAAGCCTATTCACCCATGGTTATCAGGTTCTTTATTCTTCAGGCACATTACCGCAGCACTATTGACTTTTCAAATGCTGCCTTACAGGCATCGGAAAAAGGCCTTTCCAGGTTGATGCAGGCCGGAAAGCGGATCAGTAATTTAATTGTGTCGGAACAAAGTACCGTTGATATTAAAGGCTGGAAGCTTCGCTGCCGGAATATGATGAACGATGATTTGAATACAGCCCGGCTGATTGCAGAATTGTTTGAAGGATTAAAGATTATTGCATCCATTGAGGAGGGCAGGGAAACAATTAATGATCAGGATAAAATGACGTTGGCAAGAGAGTTCAATATATTTACCACTGACATCCTGGGCCTCGTTAGCGAGGAGGAAAGTGCCAAAGACAGTATCAGCCCCGCCCTCATAGAGTACATTTTAAGTATCAGGACAGAAGCCAGGGCAAATAAAGACTGGCAAAAATCAGATGAGATCAGGGATTTCCTTAAAAAACACGGAATAATGATCAAAGATTCAAAATCAGAAACGACCTGGAGTTTTGAATAGCCTGATTTATTAACGCATTAATATTCAGTTATTCAACCGACAACAAAAGCTAAATTTGCTTAAAAACCAATTATTTAAATAAAAGCAGAAAAATTAATTTGTTTTTGCTTCTGCCTGAAAGTTATATTTGGTTTTGTTGAAATATTTAAACTAAAACTATGGCTGAAATTATGGAACTAAATTGTCTTGGCATGAAATGCCCCCGGCCTATCATCGAAATTGCCAAGGCTGCCAGAAAATTACCTTTAGGATCAGAGATTATCATCATGGCTGATGACCTTGCGTTTGAAAGCGATGTCAGGGCATGGGCTGAAAATGCCAATGCAGAGATAGCTAATCTTGAAAAGGAGGGTAAAACCATTAAGGCACATCTTAAACTCCAATAATATGAATACAGTGATTACACAACCAGACACCCTTGAATTAAAAATTAACGAACTGGAAGAACAACTCAAGTCGTTAAAACAGAATTTTGAAAAAGAAAAACAGGATAATTCAGTTAGTATCATCTGTTTTAGCGGCAACTGGGATAAACTGTTTGCAGCCCTTTCCATTGCCAGTGGTTCTCTGGCCCTGGGCATGGACGTTAACCTCTTTTTTACCTTTTGGTCGCTGTCAGCCCTTAAAAAAACAGGAAATCTAAACCATAAAAAACGAAGCATTTTACAAAAAATGTTTAATGCTGCGATGCCAGGAGGTTTTACCCATGCGCCATTATCAAAATTCAATATGGCCGGTTTGGGCAAAGTATTCATGAGAAAGATCATGAAAGAAAAAGGAGTAGACGATATTGACATCCTTTTTGATGAAGTCATTGGCCTGGGGGCCAAAGTGTTTATCTGTGACACTTCTGCAGAACTGTTTGGCATCAATTGCCAGGAATTCAATGTGGAAAAACTTAAAATGTGTGGTTCGACCACTTATTTGTCGAAAGCGAAGAAAAGTAAAATTTCATTATTTATTTAAAAACCCGGAAATGAACAATCAACCAGACCTATTAATTACACTTACAACAGGAAAACAGGATCGTGGAACACGTGCAACACTTGCCTTTTCGTGGGGTTGTGCTGCCCTTGCAATGGGCCAGTCTGTTAGTATTTTTATGACCATGGATGGAACCATATGGGCAGGTAAAAATGCCATGAAAGGTGTTTCAGTCGCAGGTTTTGATAACCTGGAGGAATATTTAGAACAGTTTATTGCAATGGAAGGTGAACTGCTTGTTTGCGCCCCATGTACAGAATATTATTGTGCTTTTGATCAAAATGAGCCTGACCGGAAGATCATCAATGAAGCAAATCTGACCGGACTGGCAACAATTGTATCTAAAATGGGACCTAATACCAAAGTGATTACATTTTAATGGCCGGCAACCCAAATATTGACAAAAATGAATTGACAGGCCGTTCATTATCGGGTGAACAGGAAAAGTTGAAGCAGATGAATAAACGGCTTGCCAGGATCAATGCCGAGGCAGCTGAACTCATGGCCGAACTCGAAGAAAAAAATGACCACCTCCGAAGGACCAATATTGAACTGTCAAAGGCCAATGCACATGCGGCTGAACTCATGGCTATCAATGAGCTGAAAGATGATGAAATTCAGCGGCTGAACCAATCTATTGCGAAAGCCAATGCCAGGGCTGCCAGCCTGATTGCGGACGAAGAGCTTCATATGGAGGAAGTAAAAAACCTTAATCAAAAACTACAGAGGGAGATAGAAGGGAAAATCCGCGCCCAGGAGCAAATTAAAAAGGAAGCAGCCAAATTTTCGTCTATGATCAGTGGTATGGAGGAAGCCATTATCCTGCTTGATAACAACGAGAAGATAGACGAGGCAAACCCTCATTTCCTGAACTGCTTTGGTTGTAAAAAAGAAGACCTTATAAAGAATCATTTTAAAATACTTGAAAGTAAAATACCTGCTTACAAACTACTTTCAGAAATAGAAAAATTAAAGAAATCGAGCAGCCATGAAACAAAAGTGCTTCAGATGCCCATTGGTAAATATGAGACCCTGGTCAGGCTTCAACCAATACTCAGCAGGAACCAGTACGAAGGGTTGATCATCAATATTGTGGATGTAAGCGAGCTGGTCAATGCCAAAAGGGATGCCCTGAAAGCCAGCAAAGCAAAAAGTGAGTTTCTGGCTCACATGAGCCATGAGATCAGAACACCCATGAATGGGATCATCGGGATGGTCAATATTTTGAAAAACTCTGAAATGACTGAGGAGCAGCGCGAATACCTGAGTATAATCGAACTTTCAGGAGATAGCCTGCTTACCATCATCAACGATATCCTTGATTTTTCAAAAATTGAAGCGGGACAGATAGAATTTGAGCAAATTGATTTTGACATCAGAAAAGAAATTAATGGCCTGATCAAAATGCTGAATGTAAAAGCCGGATCGAAAGGTATATACCTGAAAGCAGAAATAGACCCGGACATACCTACCTGGATAAATGGTGACCCGGTCAGGCTAAAACAGATTATGATTAATCTGGTTAACAATGCTATTAAATTTACCGAAAAAGGAGGTGTTGAATTAAAAGTTAATTCTGTCAAAAACAAGAAAAGCAAAGAATGCCTGAGGTTTGAAGTTGTAGATACAGGTATCGGCATTTCAGAAGACGGAATAAAAAAACTGTTTAAATCATATTCACAAACAGAGGCCTCAACAACAAGAAAATACGGAGGTACGGGGCTCGGATTGGCAATTTCCAAAAACCTGACACGGCTCATGAATGGCAAAATTGGTGTTGAGAGCACTGCTGGAAAAGGCACGACCTTTTGGTTTACAGTTGAACTAAATCCGGCTTCGGAAAAAACGCATGATGAAAAAACCATTTCAGGCATCAAAGACCTGAATTATACACGAAAGTTAAAGATCCTGCTTGCTGAAGATAACGAAATTAACAGGCGTGTGGCAGTGTACAATATTGAGCGCGAAGGTCACAAAGTAGAATGTGCAGAGAATGGACAGGAGGCAGTTGAGAAATTCATAAATAATGAATACGATATCATTTTCATGGATGTTCATATGCCGGTCATGGATGGTATTGAAGCGACCAAACAAATTAAAAAGCTTGACAGAGGGAAAAACACACCTATTATTGCCATGACTGCATCCACAACAAAAGAGGAAAAAGATACTGTGTTCGAAGCGGGAATGACTGACTTTATCAGCAAACCATTCAAACCGGAACAACTTCAACAACTCATTTCAAAATTTATTTAAAACGGCAGATGGAAACAGTGGAACAAACAACAACAGCATATAAAAGCGCTGTATGGCCGGGAAAAACGATCATGGTGGTCGAAGACAACCCAACCAGTATATTATATTTTAAAGCAGCGCTTTATCCCACAAGTGCCAAAATGTTGTTTTTCGAAAATGGTAAAGACGTCATCGACTATCTGGAGATAAATCCACAGGTTGATGTCATCCTCATGGATATCCACCTGCCTATCATGAATGGTTATGAAACTACCTCTATTATAAAAGAAAAATGGCCTCATATCAAAGTGATCATGCAAAGCGCGTATGTTCTCAATGGCGAAGAAGTGCTATCGTACGAAGCCGGGTGCAATGATTTTCTTGTTAAACCTATCCGGTACGAAAAACTGATCAGTACACTGAAAAGAAACCTATAGCTTTTACTTTCCAAAGACATAAACAAATATTAATACCACTGCCTGATTTTGGCTAAATTTGCCTGTTACAAAATTTTGTGCATGCAAATTGACCGGAATATCAACCTTAAACCCTATCATACCTTCGGCATAGATGTTAAGGCTAGGGAATTTTTAAGGCTGAACCATGCCGATATCCTGACAGAGCTGTACAACGACAAAGTATTTTCAACGAAAAATTACCTTTTCCTTGGTGAAGGAAGTGATGTTTTGTTTGTCAGCAAATTCGATGGCCTGATTATAAAAAATGAACTGAAAGGTATCAGGATAACGGAAGAAACGGATAACAAGGTTTTCATCAGGGCGGCTTCGGGAGAAAATTGGCATGCCTTTGTGGAATATTGTGTCAGTAATGGCTGGGGAGGCCTGGAAAACCTCGCCCTGATACCAGGAACGGTGGGAGCTTCCCCCATTCAGAATATTGGTGCTTATGGAGTGGAGATAAAAGATACACTTGCTTTTGTCGAAGCTTTTGATTTGACGAACGGAGAATACGTATCATTCAGCCCGGAAGAACTAAAGCTGGCTTACCGATGGAGCATTTTTAAGGAAGAAAAAAACAAATCGCGATATTTTATAACAGCCTGCACTTTTCGTTTGTCAAAAGAGCCGGAATTGAAACTCGATTATGCCGGGCTGAAAGAAGAATTAAAAGGCAAATCTCCCACGCCCAAAAATGTCTTTGAAGCAGTGATAGCCATCAGGAAGAGGAAGCTGCCGGATCCGGCAGAATATGGCAATGCAGGTAGTTTTTTCAAAAATCCGGTTATTTCGCCTCTCATGTTTGAAGAACTAAGGAAAAATCACCCGGAGTTAAAAGGTTATCCGAACGGGGATAAAATCAAATTGCCTGCGGCCCAACTGATAGACCTGTGTGGCTGGAAAGGTAAGGTACTGGATGGTGCAGGGGTATATAAAAATCAGGCTTTGGTGATTGTCAATTTCGGGCATGCAACGGGCAGAGCTGTGTATGATTTATCGAAAAAAATTCAGGCTTCGGTAAAAGAACGATTCGGGATTGATCTGGCCCCGGAAGTCAACATATTCGTTTGATTGTTATTTACTTATTCTTCTCCTGAAATAACATAAGGTGGAGCCATATTACAAGAAAATTTAAAGTTTAGTATAAACCACGGTGCTTTTCAAATTGTCTTTGTGAAATTCAGAAGAAATAAATACCTGTATATTTGTCAGAATAAAGAAATGAAATGAGAAAGAGACTACTATTACTATCGGTTACAACGGTTGTTGTTTTGGCCGGCTGTGCGCCAGCGCGTTTTGTCCAGCCCCTGCAAAAGGGTGAACATGCCATAGGTTTTGACCTGGGAGGGCCCTTGTTTGAATTTTCCGGGATGAATATTCCCGCTCCATTGTCAAGCCTGTATTACGGTTTTGGCCTGGATAGCAACCTGACCCTGTTCGGTTCGTTGCATACCACTTCGCTGGCCTTTGCCAATTTCCAGACCGATTTTGGTGCCACATGGAAGTTTTATCGTCAGGATGGTTACATCCCCAATTTATCACTCACAGCTGCAGGTAATTATATCTTCCATTTTGGCGATCCGAACATGAAGTTTTGGCCACAGCTCGATATCAATGCTTACTGGGAACATGGGGAATACAACAGTTATGTATATGCAGGACTTGATAGCTGGTTTGAACTTGCGAAATTAAGGGCACACGAACAGAAAACCCCCGACCACTGGATGATGAACCCGACAGTTGGTTATGTTTATAAAACAAAAACATGGGATTACAACCTGGAATTGAAGTTTCTGGCACCCGGCTACGACCATACCTATGTGCTGGTGGATTACAGGGGTATAACAGGGAAATACGGCTCGACCGGTATTTATTTGAACATCACAAAAAGATTTTGACATGAAAAAACTAATCATATTGGGAGCCATCGTGATCCTATCCTCCTGTCTCAGGCTTGACGACCTTGTTTTCGTTCGTGACGACAGCATTACTGAATATCTGTTTGACAAGTACAAGGGCGAAGTGGAAATTGAAATACCGGATAGCTACGATATTCCTGACAGCCTCATAAACATAGTCACTTTTCCTTCACAGATGGATGGGGAAAGCAGCCCTAAAACATTGTACGGAGTATTTATTGGCGATATAAACGGAGCTGCTTCTGATTCGGTTATCCTTTACTGCCATGGACAAAAAGACCACATGGACTATTACTGGAACCGGGCCAAACTGCTTGCTAATTGCGGTTGGAAAAATCGCTATGGAGTATTTATGTTCGATTACCGGGGATATGGCCTGTCAGAAGGCTTACCCACCGAAGAGGGAATGTATGCTGACATAAAAGGCGCCCTTGACTGGCTTACCTCAATAAAAACAAACTACATTTTCTTGTATGGTTTCAGCCTGGGTTCCGCCCCCGCCACCTATGCTGCAGCTTTTTATAAAAATGATTATCGCATTAAGAAACTTATCCTGGAATCTCCCTTTGCATCGGCTGATTTTCTGACTCAAAATTCTACGGTGATAAACACATCGGCCTCATACCTGACCGACCTGGAGATTTCCAATGCAGAATGGATCAAAGAGGTAGATGTTAGTTTTATGTGGATGCATGGCATGGACGATGATTATATTGCCATTGAAAATGGAGAAATCATTTATAACAATTACAACGGGCCTTATAAGGAAGCACACCGGATAAAAGGCGCTAAGCATGGAAAAGAAGGTGTCCCTGAGACCATGGGGTATGACAATTACCTGGATGTAGTGTTGAAATTTTTGGAAAAATAATGAATTATTTCACCTTCCGCCCTTTCCAGCTATATCCACCAATATTGCCATAAAAGGCAATGATAACCACATAGAAAATGTAGAAAAAACCGGCAATGGGATGAAAAAAAACCAGCTTGTTTTTACCGAAAAACTTTGCCACCGGATTAATGAATATTATTTCAAACATGATTTTAAGGAAGAAAGTAATAGCAGCCAGCTCAAAATACCAGGGATTCCGGAAACCTGAAACTAAAAGCCCCAGGATCATGGCGTGGAAAAGGAACACCACCAACTGCATAAATGTTTCGGGAGGGTTGTTGTAATACCTGCTTTTAGAGACCCATCGTTTGCGCTGCATGATGAGTTTGAAAAAAGACTTTTTAGCTTTGGCTGAGACAATGGATTCTTTGGATTTTAAAAAATGTGCTTTCCAGGGATGGTTGTTCCATACTTCGTGCAGGAGGAACTCATCATCACCGGAGGCAACATGGCTACGATTTTTGTAGGCGTCAGCGCTAAAAAAAATATCCTTTTTTACTGCCAGGTTAGCCCCGTTACACATGGTGGGATATCCATTCATCAGGGTAGATGCCCCAATTCCGTTGAGGCTTAGGAACTCAAGGCTTTG
>CAZVAY010000122.1:0-7902 GCA_964625265.1 uncultured Sphingobacteriales bacterium
ATTAATCTAATGTTATCATCCAGTGTATTCAACAGGGAGAATTTGTCAGCATCACGGTTCAGGACATAACGCGGATGTGGCCAAAAGGTGATAACCACAGATTTGTAGCCCTTTTCCCCAGCTACTTCCTTCACTTTCCTGAAAATGGATTGATGGCCCTTATGCACCCCGTCAAAAGTACCGAGGGTTACGACAGGATTTGGAATGTTGCAACAATCTTCAAGCGATTTGAGTATTTTCATTGTTTTACTTCAATATCTGGGTTGGAGATCAATTCTTTAAAAAGTCCGATATCAATGGCATTGTCAGCACGAAACTCACCGATAGCATCCCTCCTTAAGGCAGTCATACAGGCTCCTGAATCCAGGGCTTTTCCCATGTCATGCACCAGCGACCTGATGTAAGTGCCCTTGCTGCATTTTACACTGATAACAATTTCGGGCAGGTTGAACTTAACTATCTCAATGGATTCAATATGGATTTTTCTGGGTTTGAGTTCGGGTTTTTCACCCCTCAGGGCTTTTTTATACAATCGTTCACCGTTAACCCTTATGGCAGAATAAACAGGTGGGACCTGGTTGATATCACCAAGAAAATTGGGGATCACTGCTTCAACGTCATTCCGGCTGATATGCTTCCATTTAAAAGTTTCCTCCAATTCGGTCTCCGTATCGTACGATGCCGTTGTAGCGCCAAGTTTCATGGTGGCGGTGTATTGTTTGGGCAAACCCTGGTATTCGTTAATTTTTTTTGTGAAGCGGCCGGTGCAAAGAATCAGCAATCCCGTAGCCAGCGGGTCCAATGTTCCGGCATGACCGATTTTTTTTATAAAATGGACTTTACGGATTTTTCTAATGACATCAAAAGAGGAAATACCTGAAGGTTTATCAAACAGGATGGTTTCACCAGCTGCAAAATCTATGGTATTAGGTATTTCAATTCTACTGATCATGAATATTCCACCCCTTACATTAACCCAAAAATGATAGCCACAATCCCAACCACAAGGCAATAGGCAGCAAAATAGATCAGTTTTCCTTTTTTAACAATGGATATCATCCATTTACAGGCAAGCAATCCTGATAAAAAGGCTGTTACGAACCCAACGAGTAAAGCTACCGGGCTGATATGTACATTGGCAGCCATGTTTCCCCTCATCAGGTCGAGGGCATTGGCACCGATAATGGGCAGCAATACCATCAGAAATGAGAAACGGGCAGCTTTTTCCTTGTCAACACCTAAAAACAGGGCCGTTGCAATCGTTGACCCTGAACGGCTGATACCGGGCAGTATCGCAATAGCCTGTGCTATCCCGATGACAACAGCCCTTTTAAGATTCAGGTCTTTGGTTGTTTTAGTGGCATAAAAAGTAAAAGCAAGGAGGGCGGCAGTAACCATTAGCATGATACCTACAAAGAGAATTCTGCCCTCAAACAACGGAGCCAGTTTATCTTCGAGCAACAGTCCGACAAGGACAGCAGGCACCATGGAAACAACAAGTAGATAAACATAGTTGGTTTCGTAATTCCATTTGAACTTAAACAGTCCTTTGAATATCCCGATAATGTCTTTCCAAAAGACAATAATGGTACTTAAAACAGTAGCCCCATGAACGACCACGGTAAAAATCAGGCTTTCTTCGGGATTAACCCCCATGATGGCTTTTCCGAGTTCAATATGCCCGGAACTGCTAACCGGTAAAAATTCGGTCAGCCCCTGTAGCAAACCCAATACGAGAGCTTGTATCCAATCCATAAAATCCTATTTGAAATGTTGCATGAAACCGGCAGGTTATTTTTTTCTGCCATTCCACATGATAGCTAAAACAATAAAGAAAAAGCCTCCGATAACAAATATCACCGACAAGCTGAGCTTGGTAAAATTATAGATGTCATTTTTCCCGGACATAAAAATATAGCCCAGAATAATCATCAGCAAACCAACCAGGATCAGGATATAATTCCTCATTCCCAGGGGCAATGACAACTCCTGGCTTTCTTTTTTTATTGGTTGCCTACCGGTATTTGGCTTCGGTTGATTCCCTTTCTTCGGCTTTTGCGATTTACTCATTGTTATTTATTTAAATGCAAATTTCGAAAAATTAATCGAATTGTGAACAAAGCAATGAAATACGGCTGTTAAAGTGTGTTAATCTGATTAATTCATAAAAATGAGTAAATCAGGGTAAGATTCGGATAATCAAGATACCCCGGCTAATACAGATCATCCAGTTTCATCCTCAGGTATTTGCTTACCGAGTAAAAACTGCTAAGCCCCGTGATCACTAAACCCAGTGCCAGTATACCGACAGCAACAAGTAAATTGGTTTTCATGTCGCCAATACCGGAAAGAGGGATTTTGGCATCCAGGCCAAAGATCAGGAAACCGACCAGGAGATTGGCCAGTATGCCACCCAGCAATCCGAATGAAATAGCTTTCAGGATAAATGGCCTCCTGATAAAGGATTTTGTAGCGCCTACCATCTGCATGGTTTTAATGGTAAACCTTTCGGAATACATAGTCAGCCTGACCGTGTTGTTGATCAGGACAATGGCAATAAGCAAAAATATCAGCATGAACCCAAGGAGGACGCTCCCAACGATCCTGACATTTTTATCAATGTTTTCAAGTATCACTTTTTGGTACGACACTTCTTTGACAAAAGGATAGGCAGTCATTTCCGCCTTAAAATTTTCAATACTGTCCACCTCGGCATATTCACTATTAAAGAAAATCTCGAGTGAAGCTGGGAAAGGGTTAAACCCCAATACCTCACCTGCATCCTCTCCGAGTTCTTCCGTCATGATCTTCCGGGCTTCTTCTTTGCTGACATAATGAGTGGAGTACGTAGCGTCATCGGCATCCAGCAGGTTTTGAAGCCTGACAATATCTGCCTCTTTGGCCACATCATCAAAAATGACATTGACCTGAACATTTTCTTTCAGATAAGATTTAAGCTTATCGGCATAGAAAAGGAGGATACTGAATATGGCCGTTAAAAATAAAACGAGTGTTACGCTTATCAGGGGAGAGATAAACGAACCTTTTCTTTTTCTGATTTTCTGTTTCTTTGCCACCGGTTATTTTTCATGCCGGCATCTGTACCGGAATATGAAGGTCAAAATTAAAACAATAAAGATTCCTGCGAAAAAGAATTATCCTCAAGGCAATGTGGAATTGGAAATCATGGCAATTCGTGCAAATTGCAATAAATTCGCCTGGAAATTTAAAACAAACTCTATGAGGCTGGTCGTTGACCTTGGAAATAGTTATTTCAAAGCAGCATTTTTCGATGATACCAGTCTTTCAGCCATGCTAAGCTGCCACAAAGATGAGGTTTCAAAGTTTACTGAATTCCTGGCTTCCCATGAATACCACAGCGCCATTGTTTCCACCGTTGATGATGTTCCCCGCTTTCTTGAAAAGATCATAGAAGAAGGAAATAACTGGCATCTTTTAACTTCTGGCTCCAAAATACCCATTCAAGTTGATTATACTACACCCGGCACACAGGGTAGCGACAGGCTGGCGCTGGCCGTGGCTGCCTTTGACAGGTTTCCCGGACAACACTGCCTCGTTATTGACGCAGGCACCTGTATCACTTACGATTTCATCAACAAGGATGGGGTTTATCAGGGGGGCGCCATTTCTCCGGGTATCAACATGCGCTTCAAGGCGCTGCACAATTTTACCGGCAAACTGCCCGAAATTGAATTTGACCCTGGCTTTCACGGGTTAATAGGATCGTCCACCCGGTCTTCCATTCTTTCAGGGGTTCAAAACGGAGTATTATTTGAACTTTCTTCAGCCATACAACAGTATTCAGAACGGTATCCCAACCTCAACGTGATCATCAGTGGGGGAAATGCCAATTATTTGGCTAAAATGTTAAAAAACACCACCTTTGCCGAACCCAATTTTTTACTTTTTGGACTTTACAAAATACTTCTTGTTAATGAATAGGAAAAATAACTTCACCATACTTGTATTTTTATTTGTGGTATTATCGGCCCAGGCACAGACATTCAGGCACCCCTACTCTATTTATGGAATAGGAAAATTACTTGAACCCGGTTTTATCACCAACATGAGTATGGGAGGTACCGGAATAGCCTGGTCCGACAGGTTTTCGGTTACACCCCTCAACCCGGCAAGCTATTCCAACCTGGAGTTCACCAGCTTTGATATTGCCCTAAGTTCTTCCACCATAAACCTGAGGCAAGACACAAATTCCTATTACAACACCTATAGCAACTTCGGCTATTTCAGCCTGGGATTTCCGCTTTTTAAAAAGCATGGCTGGGGTGCTGCCATAGGTATGGCGCCCATCAGCAACATAGGATATATGGACAAGTTTTCGTTCATGGATGCACAGGATTCTGCCCTCTACCAGGAAACATTTGATATTAGTGGTGGATTTTCAAAATTTTATGCGGGTGCATCATTCCGGTTTTTTCACCACCTCAATATCGGGGTGAACATGAAATATATTTTCGGGAATGTTGACCGTACTCATTTGCTAGAGTTCCTGGTAAGCGATTACAACAGCCTGAGTGAAGAGATCAAGAAAAACTTTGGACAGGTTGGCTTCGATTTCGGGTTTCAGTATCATACTTCTATCGGTGATGATAAAAAATTAGTTGTTGGTGCCACCTACGATATGCCAGTCAACCTCAACTCGAACTCTTCTTTGCTTATTCAAACCTATGAATATGGCGGAAGCTATTTTAAGGATAGTATCCGGTACCATGATTTTGAAAAATCAACGATTACCCTGCCCATGAGCCTGGGTGCCGGGTTGATGTTAACCAGGGAAAACCACTGGCGCATCAATGTGGATTATAAACTTTCAAGATGGTCTGATTTCTCAGGGATTGATATAAACACCTCATTAAATGATGCCACAAGGATTTCTGTGGGTGGAGAATACATCCCTGCCTTTGATGATATTACAAATTATTCCCGTAGAATTGCTTACCGCGTTGGCATTAAATATGCCAAATCATACCTAAATGTACAAAATGAAGCTTTTCAGAAATACAGTTTTAGTTTTGGAGCAGGATTCCCTATCAACAAGGATGTTTCCAGGATCAATGCCGGTTTTGAATTCGGCAGGCTTGCAAGCAGCAACACTGCCCTTATTTCTGAAAACTTCTTCAGTGTTATGCTGGGATTCCGGCTTAATGATATCTGGTTTAGGAAACCTAAAATTGATTAATTATGATAATGAGTGATTTTTACAAAATTACAAGAGGAGTGTTTTTTTTGGTGATGGCTGCGGGCATATTTGCCTGCTCCACTGCAAAACCGGTTGCCAGGGTTTCTGAAGTTGTAATCAACGAGGACACAACAATTGGCAAATATGGTGTGGATTCAGCCAAAACAGTCATGCAATACTCGCTGTATATTGAATACTACAAACAGGATAACTACAATGATGCCTACAGGTTCTGGAGATATCTGTTTAGCAATGCACCCCGTTTCAATAAAGGCATTTATGTAAATGGAGCCAAAATGGTGAAAAAATTTGCAAAAACGGCAACTGACCCTGCCATCAAACAACAATGGATCGACACTTTAATGAATATTTATGATCAGAGAATTATATTTTATAATGAAGAAGGTTATGTGCTCGGGAAAAAAGGGACTGACCTGTTTACACTGAACCCCAAGACCTTTGAGGAGGCTTATGGTTATCTGTCAAAATCCATGGAGCTTTCAGGTAACAGTACAAATAAAACCGTCCCTTACTATTGTATATATTGCAGCACCATCATGTTGAAAAATAAGAAAATTACGACCGATGACCTGATTGAAAAATTTAACCAGGCCAACGAGATCATTGACTATAACCTGTCAAATGGAAATTCGAAAGGATGGGAAAGCATCAGCCAGAATGTCCTTGACCTGGCAAAGCCCTACCTGAGTTGCGATAAACTTATTCCTGCCTTTACCAAATCCTTAACAAAGAACCCGGACAACCTGAAAATGCTTTTAAAATTTCAAGCGACCATGGAGATTCAGGGTTGTACGGATAACGACTTTTACATGCACGTCAGTGAAAAAGTATTCGAAATGGAACCCAATGCAAAAAGGGCCAACAGCCTGGGCATTGCTTATTATTCCAAAGGTAATTTTTCAAGGGCAGTTAGCTTTTACCTTAAAGCCGTTGAACTTGAAGAAGATGCTGTAACCAAGGCCAAATACTATATGTCCCTGGCCGATGCATACAGGAAGAATGGAAACAAAACCGCTGCCCGCGCTGCAGCCCAAAATGCTGCCTCCAACAACCCCAGTGTCGGTACGCCCAATATTTTTATTGGTGACCTGTATGCAACAAGTGCAGAAAGCTGTTCCAATAATTCATTCGAAAAGAAAACCATATACTGGATTGCAGTTGATCAATACAAAATTGCTTTAAGTAAAGGCGATGAAAACGCCTCATTGCGGATCAATAAATATACACAGTATTTTCCTACCAAAGAAGAAGCTTTCTACCAGGACCCACCTGTAAAAGACGGAGAATCCTACAACATTGGCTGTTGGATTAATGCCTCAACAACAGCAAGATTTAACGAATAGTATTATTAAAAAATCAGATTTTGCCCGGTAAAACCATCCTGTTCACCCTATTGGTATCATTTATTGTATGCCTGACTGCATGCAAAAAGGTGAAGCTGGAAAAAGTAGAAGCCCTGACAGAGGAAAGTGAATTGCCTGTTGAAACCGCACGGGACATTGTCTATGTGTTTACCGATTCAGCCAGGTTAAAAGCTGAAATCAGAACACCCCTGATGGAAAAATACACCTACGATGAGCCTTATATGGAAATGAAGGAAGGCCTGAATATTACTTTCTTTGATCCCAATCATCAGCCCAATGGATATCTGCGCGCTGACTATGGCATCCGCTATATCGACAAAAAAATAATGGAAGCAAAAGGCAATGTGGTGGTCGTCAATATGCAGGGCGACACACTCAACACGGAGCACCTGATCTGGGATGAAAAAAACGAGAAAATCTATTCCGATAATTTCGTCAGGGTCAGGACTGCCGATGAATTAATCAAAAGTGAAGGTTTTGAGTCGGATCCCAGCTTTACAGAATACAAGTTTAAAAAAATCAAAGGGGTTATTAACCTGAAGGAAGAACAATAAACGTAGTTACTACTCATGATCCATGAGGCCAAAACTACCGTTGCCAAAAATTAAGGGTTACATGAAAAGAAATATTATCGTATTTGGTGCAACAGGAAAAACCGGTGAGCTTATATGCAAAGAACTGGAATTAAACAATTTAACTTACACTGTTTTTGTCAGGGAACAATCAGCCCAAAAGATTAATAACCCTACCGTTAAAATCATAACCGGGAATGTTCTTCATGCCAGTGATGTTCAGTTAGCTTTTGAGAAAAAACACTTTAGCGATATAATAATTGCCTTAGGTAGCAAGGATTTAAAAGGATCCGGTATCAGATCAATTGGCACCAGAAATATTGTAGATGCCTTAAATAGTAAGCAAACCAAATCTCATATGCATGTGATTAGCGCACTGGGTGTTGGAGAAAGCTGGTCACAGTTAAACTGGTTTGGAAAGCTTATTTCCAATTTACTGATAAAAAACACCATGAATGACCACAACGACCAGGAAAAGTACCTTAAGAACAGTGCATTACCATATCATATAATTAGACCTGTAGGCTTAAAGGATGGGGGTTCAAAAGGAGAAGTACATGTTCAAAATGAAGGTATTATGCCATCTTATTCGATTCAAAGGGCGGATGTGGCCAGGTATCTTGTAAAAAGCCTTTTGGAAAATAAAACCGGGGTAAGTGGTATTTGTCAAAAGATATAACAGCTTCTACCAATAATTTAAATTTCCATTGATTTTTAAAGCCAGGTA
>CAZVAY010000123.1:0-7858 GCA_964625265.1 uncultured Sphingobacteriales bacterium
AAACTTGATGCAGGGGAGCATGAAAAGTTTTTAGAAAAAATAACTGAAATTCAATTAATTGTCAGGTCTGATAACTCCAATAGCCCTATCAGACCCATAGGAGGTTAACCTTGACATTGAAAATCAAATCGCCCAATGTAAGAATTACAGAATATAACCCTGATTTTCAGTCGCCAATATCTTGTATGAAAAATTCCGGGATTTTCAGGTTTAATAATCATATTTTTGTTACAAAAGTTATTTGATTATTTTAGTTATTTGAAATTATCAATGATGAAAGGCTTGTTTCTATATATTTCAGGCAGATGGCACGACTTTTATGAGCGGTATCGACCATTACTTACCTTCTTGTTTGTTGTGGTTGTTATGGGTGGAGTTGACATCATTTTTTTCAAACTGCACCCGTCAGATATTGAAATTGTTAAAAATTTAGTTAGCCTGCCCAAAAGCCAAAGCTATATAGATTTTGCCCCGGAAGTCTGGCTTGCCTTGCTGAGTATGGTTTTGGGTACCCTGATCATTGTTATTTCCATTGCATCTCAGAGTACACCCAAGTTGATCGACCTCTATACCCGTGACCAGATCAGCCTGCTTTATATTTGGTTTATCACACTGGGGTCAGCCCACAGTCTTTGGTTACAATTGTATGCCAGTACAGGAGACACGGGCCGCGATATCAACATCATTATCATAACCTATATTTATTTGCCTATCGGGCTCATTCTGGCTTTGCCTTACATTATTTATATATTGAGATACACCAAACCGAGCAATGTTATTGGAAGGATATATTATGAAAATTCAAAACGGATAGAGTTGCTGGGCATGAAATCGTATTTCTTTTTACTCAATCAACAGAAGTTTGTTGAACATTACCAGTATATGCTTTTTGATGCATTGAACCAGTTGGATGACCTGCTCGAATATGTTTCATTTAAGGAGCCGAAGGGGGATATAATTGATAAGATTGCACAGTCTGTTATTGAATATGTTGAAGTAAAAAAGAATATAAATCCAAATTTTTTCCAGTTGACTGATAAAGTCAAAGAAGATATTTCTTTTAAAACCCTGACGGCACAGTTTGAGGAAGTTGAACATGACCAGACCTTTTATGAACAAAAAGCTTTCAGGCTACTGGGTAATGCTTATTATAAACTGATTGAGAAGAATGATTTTGACCTTGCTTCACAATGTGTTTCAAAACTTGCTTTGATAGGAAATGCTGCCATTCGCCATTCTAATGATCCTGTTATCAACTCTGTTATTATTCGCCTAAATACAACCATGCGGTTTTCTATTAAACATGGATTGCGCAATAAAGAGATACGAAATATTTACAATGCTTTATTCCATTACAGTGAGTACATCAAGTACTTTATTGATGCAGACAATAAAAAGTTTATCCGAAAGAGTTGTAATTTCCTTAAAATTTATGGAACTGAAACATTCAAGCATAGCCAGCAGGAGCCATCATTTGCATTCCTGGTGGATGTTTTTGCTTTTGAACTGAGGCGTGCCTTAATATTCCTTTGTGAGAATGAAGTGGATCTGGAGTTTCAGAAGGATATTCTTGATATGTTACTATCCATGGATAATCCTCCGGATTTTGACCGTGATGCCCTCGGACATACCCGGATCATAAATGATGGAGTGAGGGTTTTACAAATAGGATTGTGTCTGTACTATCTGAATAAAAAGCAGCATGAACTTGCTTCACAGATTGTGGACGACATTATTGATGATTATAAATTCCTTGGCAATGACATTCAAATTGCTGTTGATTCCACCTGCAACAAATTGAAAGTATTTACACCTACTTTCTGGGAGGATACGGACAGGGGAAATGCCAACATGTACTATGTAAAAGAAAAAGACCAGATCCCGGAATTTCTTTCTTTATTCAGGAATAAATTCAACGAATTTTTTAAAAGTAGCAAATAAAAAACCCCCAATCTAATGGGGGTTTCTGTTATTCACAAGCATTAATGCTTAAATCACATTGACATCTTCGACAATATTGAGGCCGGCATTAATGGCACTTTCATTCAGGGGCAGCAGGTGATGATACCTTTCAGGAAGAGATTTTTTCAGCCCTTTCATTACATTATCCATATTCACCAGGGGTTTTAGCTTAAGGTAACCACCTAATACAATCATATTGAATATTTTGGTATTTCCCATTTCAGTAGCTTTTTCAGCAGCCGGGATACGGTAAATGTTGATGTCGGTACGTTCCGGGTGACGTGTAATCCCATTCGGATCATAAATGAGCAATCCACCGGGTTTTACGGTTGGTTCAAACTTATCCATTGATTGCTGGTTCAGGATAATTGCAGTATCGTATTTCAGTAATATGGGCGAACTTACCCTGTCATCACTTAAAATTACAGTAACATTGGCTGTCCCGCCTCTCATCTCGGGGCCATAAGATGGCATCCAGCTAACTTCCATATTTTGCATAATTCCGGAGTAAGCAAGGATTTTCCCCATCGAAAGGACTCCCTGGCCACCAAATCCGGCTATGATAATTTCTTCAGTCATTGTTTTGAATTTGAATTAAACAATTTATTTATTAACTAACTCTCCGTCAACTTTGATATCACCCAAAGGATAGAAAGGAAACATATTTTCTTCCATCCACTTGTTGGCTTTTACCGGTGTCATTTTCCATCCTGAATTACAGTTGGAAACAATTTCAATAAAAGATAATCCCGGTACCTTGTTAACCTGGTTTTCGAATGCTTTTCGAATGGCTTTTTTAGTTTTCCTCACAGCTCTTGGTGTATGAACACTTTGGCGGGTAACATAATAAGTGCCTGGAAGCTGAGCTACCAGTTCAGTCATTTTAACAGGATTTCCCATAAGTTTTGTATCCCTGCCATATGGGGTTGTTGATGTCCTCATACCTGGTAATGTGGTAGGGGCCATTTGACCTCCGGTCATTCCATATATACCATTATTAATAAAGATCATCACAATTTGTTCTCCCCGGTTACAGGCATGGAGAGTTTCTGCAGTTCCAATGGCTGCCAAATCACCGTCCCCCTGGTAAGTGAAAACAATTTTATCAGGCCACAAACGCTTGATGGCTGTAGCTAAAGCCGGTGCCCTTCCATGGGCGGCTTCCTGCATATCCACATTCATAAATTCGTATGCTAAAACAGAACATCCTACAGGAGCAATTCCGATAGAATCATTTTCAAATCCCATTTCTTCCAGTGTCTCCATAGTAAGCCTGTGGGCAGTACCATGGCCACAGCCCGGACAATAAGTCAAAGTATTGTCGGTCATCAATGGGGTTTTTTTATAAACCAGATTTTCCGGTTTGATTATTTCCTGAATACTTAACTCTGCCATGATCTTAAACTTTTTTTGATAGTTTTTCAATTTCGGTAACCAATTCTTCAGGTGAATGAATAACACCACCCACGCGTCCGAAAAATTCGACAGGAACTCTGCCGTTGGAAACCAGCCTGATGTCTTCAACCATTTGTCCCAGGCTCAGTTCAACAGATAAAAAGCCTTTCACGCCTTTTTTAATTAAATCGTCAATTTGTTTTGTTGGGAATGGCCACAGGGTAATCGGGCGGAATAAGCCTGCTTTAATACCTTTTTCCCTTGCTAATTGAACAGCTTTTTGGGCAATCCTGGCGCTTGTACCATAAGCAACAAAAACCAGCTCAGCATCATCACAGGAAATCTCTTCAAACCTGACTTCATTTTCTTCAATTGTTGCATATTTTTTTGCCAGGTGTCTGTTGTGCTCCTCCAGTTTATAGGGGTCGAGGTGAAGCGATGTCAATATCCTCCTTTCCTGGCCTTTGGGTTTTCCATTGGTTGCCCATGGGAATTTTTCAATGATCTCTTCATCTGTCCACCTGGGAATAGGATCAAATAACTCGACTTTCTCCATCATCTGGCCAATAGCTCCATCAGATAACATCAGAACCGGTGTACGGTATTTGAATGCCAGGTCAAAACTTAGAGGAACAAAGTCTGACATTTCCTGTACCGAGGAAGGTGCAAGTACAATCGCGTGGTAATCGCCATGTCCTCCACCTTTTGTGGATTGGAAATAATCACTTTGCGAAGCCTGGATGTCGCCCAATCCTGGCCCTCCCCGGACAACATTCAAAACAAGGCAGGGGATTTCAGCACCGGCAATATAGGATATGCCTTCCTGCATCAGGCTGATACCAGGGCTTGAAGAGGATGTCAATGCTTTTTTGCCAGTTCCACCAGCTCCATAAACCATATTTATTGATGCCAGTTCACTTTCAGCCTGTAATACAACCATGCCGGTTCTTTTTTCAGGCTGCTCGGCAGTCAGGTATTCAATTACCTCAGATTGAGGTGTAATAGGGTAACCAAAATATCCATCCGCTCCAGCTCGTATAACTGCTTCGGCAAATGCTTCGTTCCCTTTCATTAATCTTAATTCTCCCATTTTTTATTCTTTTGTTGGTTAAACCTCAACTTTAGCCCTGTAAACGGTTATTACACCATCAGGACAAACTATTGCACAGTTTACACAACCTGTACATGCATCAGGCTGTTCCATGTAGGCATAATGATAACCTTTGCCGTTCACCTCATGGGCCATGCTGATGACCTGGGTTGGACAGGCTCCTACACAGACTTCACAACCTTTGCATTTTTCAACATCAACAACTATCGCTCCTTTGATTTTAGCCATTTTTGCCAGATATTTAAATGATTTTTTGTCTACTTTTTCAACTTTGCAAATGTTATAAAATTAATCCTTTTTGATCCTATATTTTTCTGAAAAAGTGATATATGTAATCAGTCTAAATTAACCTCAAAACTATAAGCATCAGAAATTTAAATCGTTAATCAATTAGCAGCGATTAATGATATCTCCACAGCTGCACCAAGGGGTAAAGCAGCGACCTGAACAGTTTCCCTGGCAGGAGGGTTGTCAGGGAAATAACGGCCATATATTTCATTGACAACCTTAAAATCACCAAGGTCTTTGAGGAATATGGAAGTTTTAACGACATTCGAAAAATCCATTCCTGCTGCCCGCAGCACTTCTGCCAGGTTCTTCATTACCTGCTTTGCCTGTTCCTCAATTCCGTTGTCCGGCATTTTTCCCGTATCGGGGTCAATAGGAACCTGTCCTGAAACAAACAACAGGTTTCCTGATTTAATTGCCTGGCTATATGGCCCAATCGGCATGGGGGCTTTGTTTGTAAGTATAACTTCTTTCATTGGTTTATTATTAATTTTTTATCTGGCGAATTTATCAATTTATCATCAATTTTGAAGTAATAGCCATCTCCGGGAAATGATTGCCTTTAATCAGGATTAAAATTTTAATTTCGAAGTTCAATAATGCATTTATGAAAATTGCCATTTTATCAACGTTTTATCCGTACAGAGGTGGAATAACGCATTTTAACCATTCACTTTTCAAAGTGCTATCTGCCGAACATGAATTGAAGGCATTTACTTTCTCCCGGCAGTATCCGGATTTATTATTCCCCGGTAAAACACAAATGGTTACGGATGATGATAAAATTGAAAACCTGCATGCAGCCAGAGTACTGGATACCATTAACCCGTTTTCTTATTTCAAAACATATAAGAAAATAATGGAATTTGGCCCTGACCTGCTTATCATGAAATACTGGATGCCATTTTTTGCTCCTTCACTCGGCTACGTGGCCGGCCGGCTTAAAAGAAAAGGCGTTAAAGTTATTACTGTGCTGGATAATGTTATCCCCCACGAAAAGAAGTTTTATGATATCCCGCTTACAAAGTATTTTCTGAAAAGAAACACTGCTTTTGTCTCAATGAGCCAAACTGTTAAAAGTGATTTATTGCTTCTTAAACCGGATGCAAGGTCAATTGAACATGAACACCCTCTGTACGATCATTTTGGTAAAAAAATCGATAAAAGAGAGGCAAGGGATAAGCTTGGAATTCCTCAGGATAAAAAAGTGTT
The DNA here is from genome assembly GCA_964625265.1 of uncultured Sphingobacteriales bacterium. Taxonomy (GTDB): domain Bacteria; phylum Bacteroidota; class Bacteroidia; order CAILMK01; family JAAYUY01; genus CAYNBC01. The sequence goes on from CAZVAY010000123.1 coordinate 5,969, forward strand.
GCTGTATTTTGGCTTTGTCAGGGAATACAAAGGGCTCGATATTTTGTTGAACACCATGCCTCTGTTAAGTGAAGATTATTATTTGCTTGCAGCCGGAGAGGTATATGGCAGTGATCGAAAATACCGGGAAATTTTTGAAAATTCACCATCCAAAGACAGAATAAATTTACAACTCAGGTATATTGCTGACCATGAAGTACCGTTATTCTTTTCCGCTTCTGATGTTAACATATTACCATACAGGTCAGCAACTCAGAGTGGAATTCTTGCCATTGCTTTTCATTTTGATCTTCCGGTTATTGTAACAGATGTGGGTAGCCTGGGAGAAACGGTTGAGAAGGAGAATACTGGTCTGGTGGCTGAAAAGGCAGAACCGGAAGTGTTAATGCAGCGTATCGAAAAGTATTTTACCGATTATTCCCCAGAAATATTTGTTGATGCTATTCAGGATTATAAAAAGAAGAATTCCTGGAAAAGCCTGGCTGATGCTGTTGTCAAATTGGCCAACAAATGCTGAATTCACTCCAATTTAGCAATGAGTTTTTTAAACCATATTTCTTCCCTGTATTTACTGAGTAAAGGTTCTGTCAGAAGACGTGATTTATCTGAATAATTCAGTTCTATTGCTTTGTCTAAATTCTTCGAGACATCTTCATTCTTTTGCTTGAGAGAAGATAATAATGCTTTCAGGAAAAAAACATCAGGGTTATCCGGGTCAACCCACTCGTAGACCTGAAGAAAGTAAGCAGCTTTTGATGTATCTTGAGCAGTAATGGATGCTGATGCATTCATATTGGATGCCAGGCTCAGGTAATTGAGTATCCTGGAATACATTTTTATTATGTACATATTGGATGACAACATGCGGGTTTGATTGATTTTCTGTACCTCATCCTGCCACCAGCCCAGGGACTCTTCACCTAATTTCGGTAAATAATTGGCCTGGAGTTCTTTTTCTTTTCTGAAAATACCGGCCAGTATTTCTGGTTTTGGGTCCTTATATTTCCCAGGGATCAATTCTTTATATTTTTTGTTAAAATCCGATAAATCCCTAATCTCTGTATAGTTGGTATTAATTAATGTATAAACATAATAAGCGGAATCATATCTTTCCTGACTTACAAGGTGCTGGAAATATTGAAGATCGTATTCATAAAAATCATCAATTGTTTCAGAACTGAGGTGAATAATATTTTTTCTTAGTCCGTAGAAAACCATCGTTTTAAGGCCCTGATCAAATACAGCTTCAGGAGCCCAGTCATGCTCACCATGAAATTCAATCACACGATTGGCCGGGTTAGCCTTTTTCAGTTCATGGATAAATTCATGCACTTCAAGATAATTAAAGTCCTCGTCACCTACTGTAGCCACTATACAGGAAGAAATATCCGAAACACGTATTTGACCGGGATTGCCAGCGCCACAGGCAATAGCGCCCATGATATCAAATCTTGAAAGTGCCAATGCGGTAGCAATTCGGGCTCCACCAGAAAACCCTGAAGCAATGACTGCCTTTGGGTTTATACTGAATTTCAGTTTAATGTCGGTAATTACTTTATTGGTCAGTGAAGTTGTCATCTCAGGGGTTTGCCTGTTTTGGGAATTGTTGTGACCGGCAAGAATTACCCTATATTTATCTGCAAGTTTCTGGTATTTCTCAACCGGTAAAATTCCCCTGGCATGAGCATCGTAGAATAATACCAGGGGATATGTCTTATCTGCTGAATAGCCAACAGGTAAGTAAAGCGCATAGGAAATGCCTGAATCAGCCTGGCAGTGTATTTCCGGATATACTTTTCCTGATAAATATTGTACTCCTGATGGGCTTGTTACAATTGTTGTTGATTGATTGCTGCCAGTGGAGCAGGCCGTTAAGCCAGAGAAAAATAT
>CAZVAY010000124.1:0-7788 GCA_964625265.1 uncultured Sphingobacteriales bacterium
TTTTTGATTGTAGGTCCATGTCTTTAATCTTTCTCCAATGATATTAACTTTTATTCAATATTCTTTTTTTACGCCTTGTGTATAGCTAGTAAATAATTCCTACGCTATTGCGTATATTTCTCATGGAGGCGGGTCTAATGTCTGATATTCAATCCAAAGTTTTATGTGTTCCATCGCAAAACGGCTTGTTGTTGCTCATTTTGCACTGGCACCAGAAAACAGTCTGGTCCTCATCCAGTTTGACCTGCATGGGTGAAAATTCAGAACCCTGGTGAGAGCCATCACAGAAGGGTTGGTTCTTGCTTTTTCCACAGGCACACCACCAGTATTCGCCTGCCTTCATTTCCAACATTTTTGATTTCTTTTCTGCTATTGTAGGTTTTGCCATTTGATAAAAATTAATTTGGTTAGGAAAGTCTGAAATAATAAGTCCAGTTGAGCATGATACGCCCGGCAGGAGTGCCATTGTTCAGTACCGAACTCGAACTGTAGAGCAAAGATACATCGTTGTGGACAATGTAGCTACCCAATACCTCCAGAAACAGGTCAGACCGGTTCAGTAATTTATGTCTGTGCTTGGCCAGGTATCCATAAGGGATCATCAGGCTGAAACCCAGGTCTCCCGACAGATATTGAATAGTACTTTGCTTGGAAAGTTTGTCAAAACGGTAAAGTTCCGTTTTCGCTACATGGAAATAACCACCCAAATCCAGGCATAGCCGCATATTATGAAAATACTGGTCAGTAATATACCGGTTGTTACCGGCAATCTGCCACTTCATTTTGACCCCGACCGATACCCGGTCAAAGTTAACATCCCGTTCATAATTGTCGTAATAGTTTTTGCCTTTTGTAAAATCAATGTTACCGGAAATATAATACCTCAACCTGTTGTAATAGCCAAGGCCTATGTTAATGCCCGGAGCCATCAGCAGGGTTTGCGATGCAATAGCGTCCCAGTGCGGGCCCAATTGCAAGATGAGTTTCTGGTCTTCCTGTGCCCTGGCAGTTGTTATTGTCAACATTAAAATTCCAGATAATGCATAAAATAAAATCCGCTTATTGTTTTTCATAGCCTTTCAAATATTATTCACCTTCAAACGATTTTCAATATTAAAAAAACAGGCCCGATAATCCAATTTTACTTATCCTCGACATTGTTTATTTTGTTAAAAATTAGTATCCTTGTAAATGAATTTCCTCTTGTTTATTAATCAAATAAATTTAAATAATATGAAAAAGATAGCTGCTCTGATTGTAGTTTCAACCATTGTCTTTTTAAGTTCCTGTATTGACTACAGTGGTTATGGTACCCAAACTGACCCCACCGTCCCTGATACTTATGACGGTCGTTCCGTTGATGTTCAGGGAACCATCTATGTGAGCGACCGGAATGTCACATTTAACGTTTGGGATTCAGAAACTGTTGACGGTGACATCATTTCACTGATAGTGAATGGCAATGAAGTGATCTCGAATTATACGCTTACAGCCGATAAAAAATCTGTTTCAGTCAAACTTGATAACAACGGGTACAATTATGTTATTCTTTATGCCCACAATGAGGGTGACTTGCCGCCCAACACCTGTGCCCTCAGCATTGATGACGGCTTTTCCGAACAGGTCATTACTATTTCGGCTGACTTAAATACCAATGGCGCATATAATATTTATGTAGAATAAAAATACTCAGGCATTGTATACTCCATTTACCGGGAAATCCAACCTAACGGGTTTCCTGGTTTTTTTATTACTCATATCTTCCTATCCATCTCATGGACAATTTCGTTTTGGGGTAGTCCCGAATGACTTTACTTTAACGTCCGGCACTACAAAAAGCATGAACCCTCGCTGCGATATTTTCAGTAGCGACAGCCTTTCTTTCGGTAAGCGTTTCCTGTATTCCAATCTAATTATGCTGACCTCTTCGGCAGCAGGATACACCTACCTCTATCTTCGCTATCCGGAGAACAATAATTTTTTTAAAAAATACGATTTTTTTACCCTAAAAAAAAGCTTTACACTCTGGCCCATGTGGGACACCGACCATTGGAGCTACAATTTTGCAGCGCATCCTTATATGGGGAGCCTTACTTATCTGGCCAGCCGAAACCGGGGCGGAAATATTATCCAGTCTTTTCTTATCTCATCCGCCAATTCATTTATGCACGAATACCTGCTGGCTTCCGGCACCCAGCGCCCCAGCTATACCGACCTTATCACCACGCCCATTGGCGGACTCATCCTGGGTGAAAGTATTTTCCGGGTTAAACGTATCCTTGTCCGTGACCATTATCTTTCTTTTACCGAAAAAGCATTGATCACCCTTCTTGACCCTTATGAAGTAGTGAGGAAAAAGTTCAGATATTCTGAGCTGGTTCATTGAGTAAAAAAATTCATGTACATTTGAATATATAAAACCAAAATCCAAACATGGTCTTAAATTATATCTGGATAGCATTTTTTCTGGTTGCCTTTGTAGTGGCATTGGCGAAGCTTATATTTTTGGGTGATACCCAGGTTTTCCCTGCTATCCTGGACAGTACTTTTTCCATGGCCGAAACGAGTGTCAATATTTCCATTTACCTGATCGGGATCATGAGCCTTTGGTTAGGGATCATGAAAATTGGTGAAAAAGGTGGAGCTATAAAATTCCTTTCCAAAGCATTTTCCCCTTTGTTTGCAAGGCTTTTCCCCGAGGTGCCCAAAGGCCATCCTGCTACCGGCTCCATGATCATGAATTTTGCAGCCAATATGCTGGGCCTTGACAATGCCGCCACACCCCTGGGATTGAAGGCTATGAAGGAATTGCAGGAACTAAACCCTTCAACACGCTCAGCCTCCAACGCACAGATTATGTTCATCGTGCTCAATACATCTGGGTTGACACTGATCCCGGTCAGCATCATGGCGCTGCGTGCTGCCAACGGTGCAGCCAACCCGGCCGATATTTTTATTCCTATTTTATTGACAACATTTTTTTCAACCCTTGCCGGCCTTGTTGCTGTTTCCGTAGTTCAAAAAATTAACCTGTTCAGAAAGGTAGTACTGGCCTATCTTGGGGGAATTACCCTGGTGGTAACAGCTATCATTTTTTCGCTTTTAACACTCAGTAAATCGCAGATTGGAACCGTGTCGAATGTGGGTGGGAACCTGATCCTGTTTTCCGTGATCATTGCGTTCATTCTACTGGCCTTGCGCAAAAAGATCAATATTTATGAATGCTTTATTGATGGGGCAAAAGAAGGTTTTGAAGTGGCGGTAAAAATCATTCCCTACCTTGTGGCCATGCTGGTCGGGATAGGCGTATTCCGGGCTTCCGGGACACTGGATTACCTCATTGACGGCCTTTCCTCTTTCTTTTCACTGTTTGGTTTAAACACCGACTTTGTCGGGGCATTGCCAACCGCTTTTATGAAACCCTTAAGTGGCAGCGGGGCACGGGGCATGATGGTGGAAGCCATGCAACATTACGGTCCCGATTCCTTTGTGGGCAGGCTTGCCTCCACTTTCCAGGGGTCAACGGAAACTACTTTTTATACGCTGGCTGTCTATTTTGGTGCCATCAATATTAAAAACACCCGCCATGCTGTGGGTTGTGCCCTCATAGCCGACCTTACAGGCATCATTGCAGCTATATTTATCGGGTATTTGTTTTTTCATTAAGGCTCTCTTTACCCGCAGCTTTATCTGATAACTACATAGCTGGACTATTGCTGTTTTGGAAAGAAATATCTGTAACTCTATATACCCGAAACGGGCCCGGTTATTCCTCCCCGGTCATAATCAGGGAGATACCTTTTTTTCCATCCATCAGGATTTTCAAATTGTGATCAAACCTGACATGCGTAAAGTATTTACCCTGGCTTACCAGTTTTTGCTTTTTCAAAATATCCCACTTAATAAATTGATCCTGATTTTCCTGGTAAACTGAAAAATACCCCACATTCATGGTGGTGACGTTGTGAAAGAAATGTGATCCTGAGGAAGCATCCAGCGGATAATCCTCAAAATTGGTTTCAACAATCACTTTGGCATTGGAAATTTGTGGCCATTTTACCGGAATTCCAATCCATTTGTCGCGGGTACCCCAACGGCCAGGCCCGATAAGGATATATTGTCTCCCTGCCTGGATCATCTGCTCATTGATCCGGTTGATTTCAACCGCCATTTCTTCAGTCAGGGATTTGTCGAAATTGCTTTCTTCGATAAAAACCACATCAGAAATATGGTTAACCAATCCATTGCCCATGCCCTGACTGGTCAGCAGAATAGTTTTGTCCATATCTATTTCATCCATGTTGACTTCAAAATCCCTGGCCCCGCCTATGAGTGGCTTAATTTGCAACAGGTACAATGAGGCCCTGTTATCTTTGTCTTTGTTGAGGTCAACGGCAAATTCAATTTCAACGGGGCAACCCATCGCTTCCGACACCACCTCGGTAACCACTTCAATGGCCCTGGCCAGCGGTATATAGTCGTATTTCAGGATATTGGCAAAATTCACAATCCGCGGCCCTGCGGCATCAATACCGGGTGTGATCTGGTCACTTTCAGGATTGTACACTGACACAAGGTGTTTTAGCGTACCGTGCTTTTCGGCTTCTGATATTGGCAATTTAATCAATCCCGCTTCTTCGCCTTCCATCAGGTTAAGGTTTTTCTTACTCAGATCCACTGCATAAAAATAAACCTGTGAGTTTTTGAACTGGTCGCGGGGCGAATTGATCTCCAGGTTGGGGTACTTCGGACAGAACCTGAAGGCTTTTTCTCCTTCCACCACATACTGCCCCAGCCCGACTGCCAGCACTGCAAACCCATCTTCGGGTTTCATGTGGCCAAAGGGATAATAATTGAACGACTGTGCTACTCCGCTTAGGTGTGGATAAAAAGTACCATCATATTCATGTCCGACCACTTCCTGGATCACGACAGCCATTCTTTCCTCTTCAATTTTATAATCAATGGCATGGATATAACTCCGGGACAGATCGGAATAAATGGAAGCATAAACCAGTTTGACAGCGTTCATACACTGGCGAAACCTGACCCTCCAGTCGGGATGGTTGTTGGGCAGCAGGTAAGTCGAAAATATCCCGGAAAAAGGTTGGTTCAGGCTGTCTTCAAACAACCCGGATGACCTGACAGCCAAGGGTTTTTTCAGGTTTTTGACAACTGCTTCTAACTTTTTTGCCAGGCTTTCACTCAACCTGGAACGCAGGAAAATGGATTTGATCTTCTTGTAATCTTTTCCATTATATATTTTGTCGTACAGGTTATTGTCTTCAAGAAATGTTTCAAACTCTTCGGTGCCTATAATGGTAGTAACAGGATTACGGATAATCATGTCCGGTAACAGCCTGGAGAAATCGTAATTGAACAGCAGGGAATTAATGAAAGCAAGGCCACGTCCTTTGCCTCCCAGGGCACCCTCACTCAGGCTGACCACGTTTATTTCATCAATGATGGATGATTCTTCAAAAGGAACTACCTTACCCTTGTTTTGCTCGTTACGGAAATAATACAATTTTTCAAGAAGGTATTTTCTCATTTCCCCGGGTGTTTCAAAATCGGAATAGTGTGCAGGGTTAATGATTTTTGCTACCTGTATCTCCCCCCTGGCCATCAGCCACATGGAAAAATGATTTTTCTTTCCGTGAAAAAGGAGAGAGTTATCCGGTATTGTTTCAATCATACGCTCAAATTCCCTCAGGTTACGGGCTACACCCAGTTTTTTACCTTTTTCATCCCTGAAAATAAAATCGCCAAAACCCAGGTAATTGGTAATGAAACTTTTGATGTCTTTTGAAAGGCTCTCAGAATTTTTATCAATAAATGTAACTGACATTTCTTTTGCCAGGCTTGCATTCTTAACATCCGAAGACTGCATGATGACCGGCAGGTCTTTCATCTCACTTTTGACATACCTGATCAGGCCGATACCGGCATATTCATCGAGAATACCATCTTTTGGAAAGCGAACATCGGTTATCAGGCAAAGCAAATATTCCCTGTATCGTCTGAATATTTTTATAGCATCCTCATAATTGGTCGCCATAAGGATTTTTGGCCTTGCCCTCAGCCTGAGCACCTTGTAAAGTTCATCCGTACTTACGTCATCGATGATCCTGCGGGTTTGCTTCATGATAATGTGGTACAGCATGGGCAGGTAACGTGTATAGTATTTCGGGGAATCTTCCACTAACAAAATCACCCTTGTTAACCCAACTCTCGTGTCATTCCTGGCATTGATCCTGTCTTCCACATGCTTGATCATGGCAAAGAAAATATTTGAGTCGCCATTCCAGGCAAATAACCTGTCGATCCCTGCCGGATTCAGATTTTTAAAATAGGATACATCCTTGTTGCTGTTAACGAGCAGGTGAATGGGAATATAGGGATAAACATTCTTGATTTTCTGACTCAGTATCAGCGGTAATTTTTTTTCAGCGCCAGTCATCACAATGACAAGGTCAAAGTGCCTTGACTCAAGTTGGGCGAATGCATCCCGTTCATTGGATACCCCGGTAATTCTCGGAACAGAGGTTAAATTGAGTTGGGAATACTCTCCCAAAACATGTTCGGAAAAACGGCCTTCACGCTCAATGTTATAGGCATCGTAAAGGTTTGCAATAAGCAGGATCTCCTTTACCTTAAAGGGCATCAGGTCGTGATAAATGTCACGTGCATAGTTGTTTTTATTCAAAAAACGCTGCAACAAACGCCTGTTTTCTTTTTCATCTGCTGCAAATTTTTCAGGCCCGGCATCGCTTGCCAGATATTTCTCCGGGGGCTTTATCTGTTTTTCCCTAGCCGACCAGGTATTGATGTAACCGGTAATAAGTTCTGTAACCTTGGCCAGCATTTCTTTTTCTACTTCAGGAAAAGGGGAATCACTATCCTGGTTTATAAATTGAGCTGTATAGTAAACTTCAATAAACCCATTCTGATTTTCAATGCCGGAATATTGTTCGCGCAAACACCATTTGGTCTGTCTGAAACCCGGACTGACGAACTCAGTATCGTTGTAGTTTATCCTGCAACAGGTATAATCGGGATATTGCCAGTATCGCGGCAGCACTACGGTAATCTGTTGCAATGTTTCTTCGATAGATTTCTTCTCATCTATAATACCGGAAACAGCGTTGACACAAGCCAGTTCGTCCAACCGTTTGTTCTTTGTTGTTTTGGGGTTCTTTTGTCCGTTAGGCTTTGGTTTGTTCATGCAGGGAATGAAATAATGGTTGTAATAAACTTCAAATTTAGGAAGATTTAGGTTTGTCCGGCCTGTACCGGGAAAAGATAATCGGAAATTGTTATGGGCCTATGGCCCGGCAGGCATAACCAATCATTGAAATCATTGTAATATTGCAGACAGTTTCAATTATGCTCAGAGCAAAAAAAATAGTGGTTGTCCTGCCTGCATACAATGCAGCCAAAACACTGGAAAAAACTTACGGTGAAATTCCATTTGACCTGGTGGATGAGGTGGTGTTGGTAGATGATAAAAGTAGTGATAATACCATTGACCTGGCGAAAAAGTTGGGGATCAGGCATATTATTGAACATGATAAAAACAAAGGTTATGGTGGCAATCAGAAAAGTTGTTACGACAAAGCGCTGGAACTGGGTGCCGATATTGTGATCATGCTACATCCGGATTACCAATATACACCCCGGCTGATACCGGCTATTTCCGAAACCCTTGTTTCCGGCCTTTACCAGGTTGTGTACGCTTCACGCATTTTAGGTAAAGGAGCGCTCAAAGGCGGCATGCCCTGGTATAAG
>CAZVAY010000125.1:0-7761 GCA_964625265.1 uncultured Sphingobacteriales bacterium
CAAAGCTTTTCCATTACCCCTGAAGCGATATTTTCACCAAAAAACTCAGGGTTCCAGAATACTGCAAACAATCTCAATATCGACTACACGGTCAGTTATCTGGATGTCCCTGTAATGCTGGGATTTCACATGCTGGCGCTTAACGTACAGACCGGTCCCGTTTTCGGATTCCTGATGAACCAGAAAATTGATATTAAAGACGTGTCAAACACTTACTCATCTTCCCTCGATGCCGGTGTATTTAATGAGTTGAATTTTGGCTGGCAGGCTGGTGTGGGTGTCGACCTTTTCAAGTTTATGCTTAACATCAGGTACGAATTCTCCATGCAACCGGTCATGGGCGATATTGTTGTCCCCCATAAAAATATCACGCTCAAACCCGATGGCAGGAACTCCAATTTCCAGTTTACACTGGGTTATAAGTTGATCAAGAAATAGGTTCTTCGGTTTGACCGGTATACCGGCATTTTAAATTATTTACGATCATTGCGTGTCATTAATAAACATGCAAGCATAAATGTACAAGTACTTTTTCGCATTTCTAATTTTTCCCTGCTTGTCAGGATATTCTGTCTTTTCACAGGAAATCCAATATTTTGACGGCAATAACCAATACGTTTTTGATAGCGTTCTCTATCAAAGTTCGGTAGAACAAAAACCGGTTTTTCTATTTGTGCATTCCATCTATTGCGGAGTCTGTGCCGAACTTGAAGAAAAGACCCTGAACAATCCTTCCATTATTAAAACACTGAACCAAAGTTACCTAAGCATTAAAACAGATCTGGAATCGGAAGCCGGGGCCTTACAGGTAAATTTGTATGGCATTCAGAATATCCCAACTATTCTTGTCCTCAACTGGAAAGGGCAGACACTTGAGATGATCCGGGGTCTGATGAAAACAGATGACCTGGCAGGAATGCTGGCGAAATATGCCCGCTGGCGTGACAAGCTGGTTGAATTGAATGATAAGTGTGTTGAAAGTGTATGCAATAAACAGGAAATAGCTCAACGAGCCCTAATAATGAGCTATCTGGGATTTTACCCGGAAGGAAAAAAGCTGGCTAAAGAATATTTCACCAAATTTGGTTACCAGGAACTTTTTGAAGATGAATGGGAATTGCTCACCACTTATTTCTTTGAGCCTACCGACAGCCCACTGGTTTATTTTCTTTCACACATCACCGATTTCCGCGATATATACGGCAACAGAAGCGTGGATGCCTTCCTGCAGAAACTGTTTGAGTATAATTATAAAACGGCTGTAGCAAAGGTTTCCGAACCAGGGCTGGATTTTTCACTTGGCCTTATTGATTATTTTAGTGTACCGGATGGCGGGGCTGTTCTTCTGTTACGGATGAAGGAATACTATAAGCTCAAATTCTTCAGTGAGACTAAAAACTGGAAGAATTATTCCTCTCAGGCACTGAAATACCTGTCAAACTACACTACCGAAGAGGAAGAGACCAGGGAGATACTTATGAATATTTACCTGCATGCAGCGGATACAAAGATTGTCAAACAAGCGCGTGAGATAGCCTCTGCCCTGGAGAAAAAAAATCCTTCATTCGAAAACAAGATCATGCTGGCTTTCCTGGAGCAGCGCCTCGGAAGATACAAACAAGCCTTTGCCATCCTGGACAAAGCCAGGGCTCTGGCAGGCTCTAATGATGAACTAAAAACACTGGAAAAGATCAGGAAGGAATTTGAAAAGGCACAAAAAAACTAAAGCTTTCCAATTCTTTGCGTTTAATATCTCCGAAAAGAATGGCTTTAGCCGAATTCCATTTGGGATGAGCATTAGCCGCATCCCAATTAATCAAATTATTAGTGTTGTTTGGATTGTCTCCGTTGTCAAAATTGCCATCTATTAAATTCTAATCCATATTTGATTTGCCTGCTGCTTTAGCAGGAGGCATAAAAGGGAAATTGTGTATTTTTACCGCTTGAAATATTTATTGAAAAAATAATTTTACTACCTGATGAGTAAAAAGCAAAAGAAGCAGAAAAAAGTAGTTGACCCTGCCACTGAAGTGGCTGCCAGGCCCAGGAAAAATCTATTACAAATGAAGAACCTGGGTTGGCTCCTGGGCGGCATTTATGCCTTTATCATGTTGTTAGTGGCCTTTGCCTATCACAAAATTGGCGATTATGGTGTCGAAACAGATTTCTTCTGGAGCTATGTCCCTCAGGCAAAAAGTTTCCTTGACGGCCATCTCATTATCGACAAATACAGGGGGCCCCTCTACCCTATGGCCCTGGGGTTGTTTCACCTCATCCTGGGCGATTATTTTAAAACAGGCATCGTGCTGGCGGTGTTGTCAGCAGGGCTGGTCCTGTATTTTAGTTACGAAATAGTCAAAAAATTGTTTTCTCCATTGGTGGCTCTGGTTACGGTGTTGTTGCTTGCCGTCAACACTACTTTCAACCTCTACTCCTACTCGGCTGGTACCGACATGTTTTTTATGATGCTGGTCAGCGCAGCCTTATATTTTATTTTCAAAAGCAGGGAATACAAACTCACCAATCTCTTGCTTAGCGGACTGTTTGCCGGGTTGGCCTATATCACCCGCTACAACGGTATTTTCATTCCAGTGTCCGTGATTGCAGGTATTTTATTCATCAATATTTTCAGAACTGCCTGGAAAACCAGGCTGATAGCTACCGCAGGATTTCTTGCCGTATTTATAGTGGTTATCACCCCCTGGGGTATTTATACACAGCAAAAAAAAGGTAAGGCATTTTTCAACCAGAATTACCAAAATGTGGCATACGAATACCTGGCAAAAGGTGAAATGAGTTGGGACGAGTTCTGGTATCAGGGCAACCGCGATAAATATTCTTCCCTCACACAAGTAATCCTTAACGAACCGGCTGCATTCTTCAAAAAAATGGTATCCAATAGTTTTGAGCACCTGGGCCGCGACCTCGGCAGCCTCATGGGTTGGCATATTAGTATCTTTTCCATCCTGGGTTTATTGCTCCTGTTTTACAAACCACCATCGAAAGAGCAGTGGTTGTATTTTCTGGTCAATTTCCTGTTTTTCGGGGTGTTGCTTCTTGTATTCTACAACGAGCGTTTTTCCATGTTCATGATACCTTTCTATGGCGTGTTCGCTACTTCATTTTTGTTTGAGGAGAACAAATTTCTTAAGAAAAGCATTGTTGGCAACAGGGCTGTCACCGTAATCATTGCTGGCATCCTTGTCATCTGGACTTTTACAAAATCATACAGTTACAATAGTGAAAATATTAATTCAGGAGACAAGAACCTGGTAAAAGTTGCCCGTGAGTTCAAAAAGAATGTTCCAGAAAGCCAACAAAAGGGACGGATCATGTCGCGAAAAGCCCACATTGCCTATTACCTCGGCCTTGACAAAAAATATATTCCTCCGGCCAAGAATTATTATGAACAGGTAGCGCTGCTCTGGAAAAACAAAGTGGATTACGTGTATTACGGCATCTGGGAACAAGGTATGGGCATCGATTTCCTGAAAGACCCCAATAAAACGCCTCCCGATTTTGAATTTCTCACCTATGCTTCGGCTAAGAACAAGATCATCAGGCAAGTGCAGGATGCAAAAACTCCGTATAAAATCGAGACGGCAAAAATTACCCAGCCGGCTTTCTTGTATGCTGTCAAAAAAGATTCCCTCCGAAGTGGTATCATGGCAGCCGGAGACCTATTCCTGGATAAAAACACCCAACTCAACAAGCAACAACTCAAAGACATCAGGGTGATGGCGGTAGTTCCTTATTTTGCCTATTATACCGGTACGACAGCAGTAGATTTCCCGAAAACAAACCTTGACAGCCTGTATTCTATTTTGGAACAACAGCAGGTCGATTACTTGTTTTACGGCCCTTATGAGGCATCGACCAGATACCAGACCGGATCGCTGATCTTTCCTGAAAATGCACCCGAATGGCTTGTCCCCGTGGAGCATGTTAACCCTGAGAGCCGCTTTCCCATTGTGCTTTATAAATTCAAACCCCTGAACTAATGCCGGGCGAACTGGATTGGTATGTGGATATCGTTCTGCCTTTTCCATTAAGGCAGGCATTTACGTATTCACTTCCGGCTGAGCTTCATGCTGATGCCTCCTTTGGCAAGCGAGCTATTGTGCAGTTTGGCCCCAGAAAAATATACACCGGGATCATAGTTGCCATTCATCAAAATAAACCGGATGCTTTTGAGGTAAAAGAAGTGATTGATATACTCGATACTGAAGCTGTGGTATATGAACTTCAAATTACATTCTGGCAATGGATTGCCGATTATTATTGTAGTTCCCTGGGCGAAGTGATGAATGCCGCTTTGCCATCGAGCCTGAAACTTGAGAGTGAAAGCAAAGTGATCATTAATCCGTCATTCGATGGTGATATCAGCGACCTGTCTCCTGAAGAATCGTGGATTGTGGACGCATTAGGTTTAAAAAATGAATTACCGGTATCGGACATCCAAAAGATCCTGAAAAAAACCCATGTTTTTAAAACCATTAAATCATTGTATCAGAAAGGGGTGATCCTGCCACTTGAGGAGTTGAAAGACACCTACAAACCCAAAACGGAAAATATAATCAGGCTGCATCCGGGAATTGATTCCGTTAAAATCCTCAAAACGGTTTTTGATGAACTGGAACGTGCGCCCAGGCAACTTGAACTCTTTCTTAATTTCCGCATTATGGAAAAGAAATACAGTGAAGTCAGACAAACTATCCTATTAAAAGAATCGGGTATTAATAAGTCTGTACTGGATGCACTGGTGAAGAAAAACTACCTTGTTTGCGAAAAAAAAGTGGTCGGCAGGCTTGACCATTACGAAGCCGATGCACCCGATTTTGAACTCACCCCTGCCCAGCAAGCTTGTTTATTGTCTATCAGGGAGCAATGGAAAGAAAAAACAACTGTATTACTGCATGGAATTACATCCAGCGGAAAAACCCATATTTACATCAAACTCATTGAGGATGTTATTGCCAGTGGTAAACAAGTGCTGTACCTCGTCCCCGAAATTTCATTGTCAGCTCAACTGATTGGACGATTACGGGGATATTTTGGAGAAAAAGTAGGGATTTACCATTCCAGGTTCAATCCAAATGAGCGATATGAGATTTGGCAGAAAACCATGAACAGCGAATACAAAGTGATCCTTGGGGTCAGGTCTGCCTTGTTCCTGCCTTTTAAAAACCTGGGGCTGGTCATAGTGGATGAAGAACATGAGGTGACATACAAACAACAAAGCCCTGCCCCCTATTACCATGCCCGTGACGCTGCTGTATATTATGCGGCTCTGGCAAATGCCAAATGCCTGCTGGGTTCAGCAACCCCGGCTATTGAAAGTTACTACAATGCACAGCAAGGGAAGTACGGCTATTACGCACTCAATGAACGGTATTCACAGGTAACACCTCCGCAATTTGTAGTAAATGACCTGAAAAAAGACCGAAAGAGAAACGAAATGCGTGGCAATATGAGTTTTGCCCTCTATACCGACCTTAAAAAAATTATTACTAAAGGCGATCAAGCCATCCTGTTCCAGAACAGGCGGGGATATGCCCCCTACATGGAATGTGAAATCTGTGACTATATCCCTTCCTGTAATAATTGCGACATTAAGCTTACCTACCACAGGTACCTAAAAAAACTGGTCTGCCACTATTGCGGTTATAAAATCCCTGTTCCTGCGTTGTGCCCCAAATGCAAAAACATCAAAATTAAAGTCAAAGGTTTTGGCACTGAAAAGATCGAGGACGACCTGGACACATTTTTCCCCGACCTGAAACACCTGCGACTCGACCTGGATACCAGCAGGAAGAAAAATGCCTTTGCAGATATCATTTCAAAATTTGAGAAAGGCGAACACCAGGTGTTGGTAGGCACACAAATGGTTACCAAAGGGCTTGATTTCGAAAAAGTAAAACTGGTGGGTATCCTCAATGCAGATCAGTTATTGAATTTTCCTGATTTTCGATCGACAGAGCGTACTTTCAACCTGATTTCGCAGGTTGGAGGCCGTGCAGGAAGGCGCGATGAACAAGGAAAAGTCATCATTCAAACTAACAATCCTGAACACCCGGTTTTCCAGTTTATCATCCATCACGATTATGATGGTTTTTACCAGAGTGAGATGGAATTAAGGAGCAAATTCAAATATCCGCCACTCAGTAAAGTCATCATACTAACCCTCAGGCACAAAGACCTAAAAACAGTGAGAAACGGAGCTAACCAATTGACAGGCAGACTCAGGTATTACTTCGGCAATCGTGTCCTCGGTCCAGAAGCGCCTCCCGTATCCAAACTGAAGAACCAATACCTTATGCAGATTATGATCAAGTTTGAACGTGGATACAAACAACTTCAACAAGCCAAAGAATTTATCCTCACCGAAACCGGGAAACTCAAACTGGATGGAGCCTACAAATCTATCAGGGTGCAGATTGATGTGGATCCGGTTTGATCAATCTTTCCGGGTTTCCGCCCATTGATTTTTGTCTCTAAACTTCTTTCTTTTTACAAATGACTCACTACTCAAATCTCTTGACGAGTAGCTCATCGCTGGTTACCCATCACTCATTCTTCCACAAACTGCATGGCATAATACTTTGCAGTCAGTTTTTCTCCTGTAGCTTTTTCAATCATATCGTTCCAGTACCAGCGTGCCCCCGGTTTGAACACATTATCCACGAGGTAACTACCGATCTCGGGGTGACCCACAAAACTCTGTCCGCGGTAATCTTCCGAGTTTAATATATTTTTGGTCATGTAATAATACAACTGTGAAGCTAACAACTCGCCCATCAGGTAATTGTGGTAATAGCAAGGCACAGTGGCCACATGGATTTTGGAAGCCCAATCCGGTTCGTTTCTTCCTTCGGGTTTTTTCACCATCTGGTATTGTTCAACCAAATCCCACCAAAGCTGGTTCAAATCCTGATCAGGATCTTCGTACATGGCTTTTTCGAAACGATACATCACCTGTGACCAGCGTGAGAACACCAGTTGTTCCAGGCGTTGGGTTTTAAAACTTGCTTCAGCAATTTCATCTTTAACAGTTTCATCAATCAGGCCCATATCGAGCATCCACTGTGGGTTGGAGGCAAATTTTCCAAACAACTGGGCTATGGCCTCAGTGGTAAAAATGTGTGCAGGCTCTGCCAATGCAAGGGGAAGGGTTGTATCAATGTACTTATCGTAAACGGAATGCCCGAATTCATGCAACATGGTGTTCATCCAGTTGTAGTTGGGTTTGATATTGCAGAGTACCCTGACATCACCGGCATTGTCGATATCAATACAGAAAGCATGTTGGTTTTTACCAGGTTTTTCATACAGGTCGCTTTTTGCAATCAGGTCAGTAATATCAAGGCCCAGGCTTGTATAGTATTTAACCGTCAGTTCTTCAATATTCCGGTCTGCATAATATTGATCAAGATCAACCTCGTACATTTTAGGAGCTTCCTGGAAAAACCTGTTTTGGTAATGCCACGGCATCAATTCATCTTTTGAAATATTATATCTTTTGGCCAGGAAATCATCCATTTCACTCTTAACGGCAACAAAGGCATCACGGGTAAGATCGTCCAGTTCATTAAACAAGGCTTCCACATCTTCCGGATTCTGATCAGCTAATTTGAGGCTCATCTCGTGGTAGTTGGCAAAACCCAGTTCAGTAGCAATTTCATTCCTGAGCTTTACCAGTTCAATAACCTGGTCAGCCACTACAGGGCGAATGGCTTTATGTCTTCTCCCGACAGCTTCGAG
>CAZVAY010000126.1:0-7674 GCA_964625265.1 uncultured Sphingobacteriales bacterium
TGCCCGCTATTGGTCTGCCGGGTCCGGGGGCTCAGGGCTTTATTGAAAAGTATGGCCGCTTCCGTCACGCGTCCGATACCCCTGTCATTGTCAATATCTCTCCAGTAACTGGCCGAAAGGAATATAAATCCGAGGTTATTTAAATTGGATACTGATGACAGGCCAACCAATGCCTGCTGCCACTGGTTCCCCTGGTTCCCCGATTTGTACCAAAGTGTGTCAACCATTGAAAATCCGGTGTCGGCTTCCAACAACAGGGTGCCCATAGGCTGGTTGATTTGTGGATCGGCATACATGTGGTAACTGAATTCAAGATAAGGATTTGTTAACTGGCTGATGTTGATGCCTGGTGATTTAAATACTCCCTGCTTATTGACATTTCCGAGTGATGATGCATAAAAATAATATTGTCCCTCGTAAGCAGATGAAGGCCCGGTTCCAAAAGTTGGTGTACCGTTATTCTGTCTTGTCCAGTCAAAATCATCATTGGTTGCCTGCAGCCAATAATGGTTTGTGGTTTCAAATCCTTGCTGATAGGGGAAATTATTTATCAGGTAATAAGTGGTTTCCAGTGTATCATTATTATGGTCACCGTCTCCTTTATTATTGGGGTTTTCGGTCCATAATTTAAATGAGTGTAATCCATGAGAAAAGTTAGCCGTATCAATCAGGACATTAGCCGTACTCCCCTGGGTGAGGTTGCCACTCCAGGAATATGTTTTTGTAGTAAGGGTGTCTATCTTCCATGCTATTGTAGCTGAGGTAAGATTATCAACACCGTAGTTTTTGATAGTTGCATACAGGTAATTATGGTCTTTTATTTCATAATCTGTCACCCCCGCATCAAAGGCGATATAACCGGTGACTGTGATATCATCAATACAAACACCAAAGCCATAGGAAGCTATCCCTTCAAAAGCAATGTAATAAGTGGACGAAGGGTTGGGCAGCGTAACTGTCCTCAAAGTCCAGTTTGGGGTATTGGATGTATAGTATGCTACCTGGTACCAGTAAATTGATGAAGCCGAGGTTTTATAATAAACCTTTAGTTTATCCTGGTCGTTGCCCCATTTGCCGCGGGCTTCATAAAATTTGAGCTGGATATTGCCCATTCCTGACAAATCAATGGAAGGGCTAACAAGTTTGCGGGTTGTTCCGCTTTGCGAAAACAAAAATGCATTTCGTGTTCCTGAATGAGCTGTAGACGGATGGTTGCTCCCGTTGTCAAAATATCCCCCATTGTTGATAGTCCAGACATCTGACCCACTGACCGATACCTGTGTCCAGCCGGAAGGCAGGCTGGATGACGAATTGAAGTCTTCGGTAAAAAGTGTTAATTGCGCCATAAGAAGGGTTGGAAATAGGGTTAACAACAAACACACAATTCTAAAAATAAATTGCTCTTTTAATTTCCGAACCCTGGTTGCTTTATCTTTCATTATCCCGATGCGCCAATACAATGACAATAAATATTATTTAGAAAACCGTCAAACTTAACAATTACAAATGATTCAAGGAAAAATATTCATTTGCTTTAAAACTCATTTTTAATGATAAAGGTATAGACGAGTTTTTTTACAAATGGTTTATTCAGCGGAATATACATTTAATGTAAATAATTATATTATTTGTTACCATTGCCCTTCTGTTCATCAATAATGACCACATGAAGCAACCAATAATTATCAATTAACGTATCTTAGCTGAGAATTATGAGCTGGCAAAATAAAATAATTTTCAAGGGTTTGGGGGCATTAAAGACTTTTTCATTGTCTATTTTATTATTGCTCCCTCATATCATATTTGCCCAGGCCAACATAACTTCTACTGTTCCCTCCTACCTGGTAAAATGTTCTTCATCTGATTCATTTACCATTACCGTTTATAATACTTCTATTACCGATACATTTAAAAATGTTAAACTCAAGGTTATCATGCCGACAGGGTTACGTTACGAAAGCGGCTCAGTGACCGGGACAGGTGTCTCACAATACAATATTGACACGCTTAACAAACCTGTTTTTTCACTCACCAATTTACCACCGTCTTCAAACCTCCGGCTTCGATTTTATGCCTCTGCAGCTTGTGGTGCCAACACCAACAACCTGCTTTCCAACACGCACCAACTCACTTATAATACCTCCGGCAGCTTCAGTAACAATTCAGGCACTTATTCAGTTAAGTCTGCCAGCCTGACCATCTCCTCTATTACCAACCAGGCAAAAGTGTTGAATCATTGTTACGACACTTTCGAGCGCAAAATAACGATTATCAATGGGGGTTCAGGATATGCGGAAGGGTTTACCTTAGCCATCGACCCGGAGGATAATTTAGTGATCAATTCACTTGGCCCCGGAACGGTGAGTACATCAGGGGGCATTACTTATCTTACGGTCTCGAAAAGCCAGTTTTCAGCTATTGGCGACCATGATACATTATTTGAATACAATGAAAGTATCATCATTACCGAAAAACTGGTGGCAGCAGGTACCGATTCTATTGATGAAAATTATAGTGTTACCTGGGGTTGTTATTCATCCAATTGTCAAACCCTGACCTCAGCAGCAGCTACTTCCATAAACCTGACCAATGTTCCTGATCTTGATTTTATTGCCAACGAATTTATTAATACCTGTTACGGAACGGGCAATGTCAGTCCACAGACACTGGTGATCGTTAATAATGGTGATGCTGATGCCGTAAAGGTAGATGTTACCATATTTCAAACCTACAATGCCAATTATGGATATATCAATGCCTTTTATACCCGTTTTGATGAGAACAATATCAAACTGGTACAAAATGGTTCATCTACCTGGTTAACCCCTACCGGACAGCAACCTACTATCAACCGTTCCTGTTTCCAGGTCAATGCTCCCATTGGTAAATTCACGGTCCGGATTCCCAGGATTGATGTTGGTGATACCGCTTATCTCCAGTTCAACATCCTTTCCTGCTGTCAGGATGGTTCTTATTTGTATGGCTTTGGGTGGGCCTATGAAGCTACTTACAAAACCCCATGCCGGTGGAGTGATGTCTTTACAAAGACTCCGTCAACCGGCCAGTATTACAAATTGCAAAGGCTTGCATTCAACGACCCTATCTCTACCAATACTACCCTCCGCACCGGGGATACGGCCGGAGTGGGGTTTGAAATCCGTTACCTCAATTTCTGGCCCGGAAAAACAAACAAAAGGTTTATTTTCAGGATCAGCCAACCGGGTTGCCTGACGGTAGACACCGCCAGTTTTCAGTTTATGAATTACTATGAAAATAAGTTCTGGAATGCTGACTCCTCACGTGTTTTATTTACCGGGGAAGTTGAGTTCTATTACAGTTGGGCAAAGATCCCTCCCGGCTTCAGTTTTACCCAGAGTAAAATACGGTTCAATGTGATAGAGAACTGTTCAGGTTGTTTCAATTTTGGCGGATGGCAAAACCTGGTGCTCAATGTTGTTTATCAACCTGACCCCGCTTGCAATTGCGAAATGGTCATGAACTCCAACACCAACAAAATACCTGTTTCATGTCCTGAAACCTGTACATCCGGTGGCTTTGAAAAAAGTGCGTTGGATTTTCAACGGATCAGTTTCGGGTTGCCTGATAATGACGACAACGGTATTCCCGACAGCAGTGGGAGTATTGATATGAATAAAGTAGCCTTTTACAAGGCCATGTATGGGGATACGGTCAGAGCCAGCATCCAGGCAAGGGTAACCGGTTCGAACAAATGGTATTATGCCTTCGCCAAACATTCATTTTCGGAAAACCGATTCACCAAAGTCGCAGCTGTCCTGACTATATTTGACTCGAGCGCCAATACATTATATACCTGTAATAACCTGGCAGTGACAGGCTCAGGCGCTAACCTTACTTATAACCTTTCCCCGGCTTCACTGTATTCAAACGGTTGCGGTATCCCTGCCACATTCAGTTACGAACCGGGAGACTCTGTTTTTCTGAACATTGATTATAAGGTTACTTCAAACATTGGCGGAAATGTACGTTATGTAACCCTTAATGCCCAAATGTATACCAGTTATCTTTCAAATCCCGTTAAGGATTCATCCAGGTATTCCTGCGGGCTGGAACCCTCTGTTGGGCAAATCACTCTGGTTGGGTATTACCATACGATTCATAATCCTTCAACTTACTACCCGAAAGGTTGTGAAGATATTACAATATACAAGGGTTACTATTTGAGTGTTGGCCCATGCTGCAACAATTATGGGGGTGGCAATTTCTTCCCCTACGAGTACAGGCCCTGGTCAAGAATGGAAAAAGCCTGGGTGTATATCCCGCCAGGATATAGTTTCAAATCTGCATATACAAGATATTTCAGAACAGCAGGATCAAGGCAGACCAATCAAACATATATTTACAACCTGACACCTGTTGACCCCTTAAACGATACACTGGAATTTGATTTTACTGCTTATTATGCTAATCACACAATTCTTGAGAGTGATGACGGTTATCACGGTTATTTGTACGTCACACTGGTTCCTACCATGTGTGAATTTGATGTTCCGGCCACCAAGAAGATCAGTTATAGTTATCAATACAATGCCACATCCGGTTTCCTGTCATCACCACAAACCACCAATTTCAGCAGTAACAACCTGACAAGTTCAGGCCCAAGCCTACATCTGCAGGGGTTAACAACCGAACAAACTGTTGATACCACTGCTGAATGGACTTTTTCGGTCAGCAACACTTCCGCTTCCGCCAAATCGTACAACACTTGGGTGAGGATTCAGTCAGGATCCGGAAGTATTTTCCCCATGTTTTTGAAGAATAACTCAAATGGGGATACCATTTATGCATCCGGTGAATATTTTGATGTCGGATTGATGAACAAATCCTCTCAGGTGAATTTCACCTTGTTTGCCCACCACAAAAGCTGTAACAAGGATACTTTAAAACTCAGTATCGGCTGGCTTTGCGATACCAATTATTTATACACAACCCCACGCTGCCCACGTGATTCAACTTACCTGTACCTGGACCCATTGAAGGCCAATATTGAACTTCAGGTGAGCAGCCCATCAGACACCGCCTGGCTTTGTGATACCATTCCCTACACGCTGAAAGTTTCCAACTCACAATTAGGTAATGCCTACCATCCAAAAGTCAGGTTGAAGATCCTACAGGGACTGGACATTGTTCAAAATCAAACCCTGTTCAAATACCCGCTTACCTCTGCTTACGATACAATAGCCAACCCTGTGTATATAGGGAATGGCATATACGAATGGGACATCGACCAGGTCGACCACCTGATAGACAGTGCAGGAATGACAGGACTTCAGGATACAACAAAAAATGCTTTTTACCTGATCTTTTACCTAAAAAGCAACTGTAGCTATATTTCAGGATCATCCTTTGAAATACGGGCTGAAGCCAATAATTCCTGTGGCGAGCTATCCAATTCCATTGTCAGGCCCAGTGTCAGCACCAGGATTTACGGTGCTACCGAACCTTATATCACAACAATCAATGTATTTACAGATACGTTGCGAATCTGTACGGGTAACGAAAAGATCAAATTACGGTTTACCAATCTTGGCCCTGACAGCACTAAAAATGCAGACCACTTGCTGTTGCAGTTACCGCTGGGTATCGCCTATAATTCCGGTTCCACACAAAATGTATATCATGCCGACTCAATTTCTGAGCCGGTTATTAACAACCTGGCCGGTTACTACGAACTTGACTGGAAACTTCCAGCCGGAATAAAAAACAGCCAGTATATTGAATATGAATTTAGGGTACACCAGCAAGATGCTATTGGCTGTGGGTTACAACAGTTTTTGTTCCAGTCTGTAGTCATTGACAGCCTGCAATGTATCACAACACTCGACACCTGTGGTTTTCGATCACAAACCGGCAAAAATGCAGATTCTATCTACCTATATAAACCCAACCTGGAGTTTGTAAGTTTTACTGCCTCATCGACCAATAATGCACCTTCAGGAGAAAAACTTCATTCTGAAATTAAGTTCACCAACACAGGCAACCAGGTCCTTCAGGGAGATACCAGCTTTGTCAGGTTGTATTACGATGCTGACAAAAACAATGTTTTTTCATCCGCAGATTCACTCCTTGATATTTTGTTTTACCCCGATTCTATTAAAAACGGGGACACGATATTCCTGGTTTCCAACCTCAACCTGGCCCCTGGCAGAAGCTGTCCGTTGATTGCCGTGATGTGGCAGGATACCGGCTCCAATTCCAATTGTATGTGCAGCATGAATCAAAGGACTTTTAATGCGGTACATCTCAATTATCCCTTGCCCGATACTTTCCTCTGCTCCGGTGACAGCCTTTATCTGGGTGTTGACCCGGTGACGGGTTATAGTTACCACTGGTCGCCCACGGCCGGTGTCAGGCAACCTGATTCGGCTAAAAGCTATTTTTATTTTGTCAATAAAACATCTTCTCCCCAGGTCAAAACTTTTTACCTGACCACCACCCGGAGCAATGGTGCCTGCGAGGTAAAAGATACCATGACCATTACAGTATATCCTCAGCCAACCGTTAATTTTCAGGTCAACCAGGCATTACAATGTTATGCCACCAACCAGTTCAGTTTCTGGAATAACGCCAACCTTTTAACCTCTCAGCTCGATTATTACTGGAATTTCGATGATGGAAATAGCTCTACGACTGATAGCGCTGTAACCCATATTTATTCCGACACAGGTGATTATTCCGTTTGGTTAAAAGTGATTACCGACAAAGGATGCCTCGATTCAAACAGCATGAACATCACGGTACACCCTTCCCCTGTTTCCGGATTCTCCATCAATGATACCGGCCAGTGCCTAAGCGGAAATCATTATTATTTTACAAACTCCTCAGCCATTAGCAAAGGTAGCATGAGCTGGGCCTGGAGTTTTGGTGACAACGGCATTTCAGCTTTTCAGCACCCTGACCACGTTTATTTTCTTGACGGAACATTTAATGTAAAACTGGTGGCCACATCGAACCAGGGCTGTAAAGATTCAACTGTCAAAACACTTGTTGTCTTTCCCAATCCTCAACCGGATTTTTCAGTCAATGATGCAAGCCAATGTTTCAATGAGAATAGGTTTGTCATCACCAATCAGAGCAGTATCAACACGGGTACGATGAGTTATTTGTGGAATTTTGGCGACCTGACAACATCCACTGTAACCAGCCCGGTTAAATCCTACGCAAATACAGGCAGCTACACTGTAAAACTGCTTTGTGAATCGGACAAAGGCTGTAAAGATTCCCTGACAAAAAATGTTCGTATACTTGAAAGCCCAACAGCCGGATTTAGCACCAACGATACGCAACAATGTCTTACAGGAAACCAGTTTATATTCAATAATTCTTCAGGTATTTCATCCGGAAATCTCAGTTATTCCTGGACATTCGGAGATGGAAACTCTTCTTCTGCAACATCACCATCACACGTTTATTCTTCAACAGGCAGTTATCAGGTTATGCTGATCACCTCCTCCGACAGCCTTTGCCCCGATACAGCCACTCAGCAGGTATCTGTAGAACCTGAACCTGTTGCTGCATTTACGACACCAAGAACCACCAAATGCCTGTCGGGGAACAGCTTCACCTTTACCAATTCATCAACTATTGCATCAGGCAGCCTCAGCTATTTATGGGATTTCGGTGACGGCAAAACTT
>CAZVAY010000127.1:0-7657 GCA_964625265.1 uncultured Sphingobacteriales bacterium
CTATAAGTATTTCTTTTACGGGGCCATATTTTTTGTACTCCTGGTTTTGGTCAGAATACTTGAAATCTCTCTGCTCCGGCACAACCATATTATTTCAACCAGCGTCTGGAAGTTCATTGCAGCCGGAGTTTTTTATGATCTGATCTATTCCTTCCAGGTGGGTGGTTTTTTCCTGATTCCTTACCTCGTACTCTATAACATTTCACGAAAACTAGGTTTCGTTATCATGGCAACCGGTCTGTATGTTGTTATTGCGTTCAGCCTGCTGTTTGCCCTGTATTTTTCCCAAAGATCCATACTTGTTGACTTTCATATCTTTGACAACAACTTTATTTCGGGTATCGGCCCCTATATAAATGCAACCCTTTTTATAATCGGTTGTATCATTTTGCTATTGCTGGGGCTATTTTTTGTTTGGCTGGTCAGAAAAGAAAGATTGCCCAGGGTAGTCTATTTTACCGTACTAATAATTTCGATAGCTTCGCTAGTTTTCTATTTCAGGTTATTTCCCAAACCAAATTCATTCTATAGTGAAATAAACTACAATATAACTGTAAACAAGCCCAATTACCTGATTTATTCGGCACTCAGTAACAGATTTTCAAATTCGTCAAGTCTTTACACCTATAATTTTGAAGTTGAAGCCGACAGTACTAATTTCAAAGAAGGCAGGTTAAATATGGTTTCTACCCGCTATCCTTTTCTCAGGCCGAAAGAACATGAGTCTGTACTTGAGAGTTTAATCGCTTCACCTAATAAGCCACCTACTATTATCCTGATTGTAGTTGAGCACCTTTCAGGAGCATTCAGTGGTGAGGAAGCGCTGCTTGCAAGCTTTACCCCTTTCATCGACTCTATGGCAACGAGCGGGGTTTTCTGGCCTGATTTCCTGTGTAATTCTTTAGATGCTGAAAATTCACTTGGAGTTCTTTTGTCCAGCTACTTTCCTTGTAGGGTAAGTAGTAATATTGAAAAGGCTGTTAGCCTTCCTTCCATATTATCCCGTAATAATTATCCGGCCTATTTTTATTCCAATACAAGAGAATTGCCTGATATAATCAAAACCCACTATCAGGGAGTTTTTAGCCAAACATATTCGGCAGCCACCCTGGATTGGAGTTCAGGGCAGGGAATTGATAAATATTACAGTCAGGTCATATCAAGGCTGGAAGGTTTGGGAACCAGGCCCGGGTTTCATTTGGTTTACCAGGCCTTTGAGCCGAAGGAAAAAGAAACTGAAGCATTCAGGCGATATGTCGCAGGGTTAAGAAAAACCGGTATTTCTAATCTGGATAAATATGCCTCATTTGAAAGCAATTTATTCCAATCAGACCAGGGTATCCGGAAATTTATCACCCAGTTGAAGGAATACATGTTGTGGAATAATGCCGTTGTTATAATTACAGGTGCAAATCATGCAACAGAAGTACCCCTTGCTAACAGGATAAGGAAATATAATGTGCCTTTTTTGATAATTTCCCCTTATGTGAAAAAAGCAACCAGAATTTCGAGTATTTCGACACACTTGAATGTGGCTCCTTCCATTGCCGCCTGGATGGAAAACACATATCATTTTCAAATCCCGGAGCAATTAACCTTTCTGGGCAGCCTGCTTTCCGGGAATTTGTTAAGCACAAGTAACAGGTCAGTACCTTGCAGAGGCTATTCAGGACAATTTCAGGAATATCTTTACCGTGATGTTTATTATTCACAGGGACATATTTACAAAGTGAAGAACAAACTTCGATTGCGGGAGATCGATAATCCTGATTTGTTACAGAAAACAAGGAGCAAATTAAATGAGTTTACTGAAGCAAGAAATTACGATTGCAGGCAATCTGCTAAGCTTCCGGCAAGTAAATAAATTATAGAATAGGCAGAAACCTGTATCCCTGTTTGGCAAATGAATCTAAAAACATGGGCAGGCAGGATTTCATGTTTTCTTTGGCCTTATTGCTGTCGTGAAAAACAACAATGGAACCTTTTGTGGTTTGTAAATTGATTTTTCTGAAAATGAATTCAGGAGATAATTTGGGGTTAAAATCGTTGGCTAAGACAGAATACATGATAATACGGTAGCCTTTGTTTATAAGGGTGGTGGCCTGCCGGGGGTTAATTCGGCCATAGGGTGGCCTGAAAAGGCTGGTTTCCACTAATTCGGAGCATCTGATCACGTTATCTATATATTCTTCATCTGAACTTTTTCTATTATTCAGGTGATGATAAGTATGGTTGCCAATAGCATGTCCCCGCTGGGTTATTTCGTTGTAAAGCCCGGGTTCTTTATGTACATTCTCACCTACACAAAAGAAGGTAGCCCTGGCATGATATTCATCCAACTTGTCCAGTATCCAGTTTGTGACACCTGAACAAGGCCCGTCATCAAAAGTAAGGTACAATTCCTTTTCATTAGTTTCATATTTCCATTCAAACCCAGGGTAAATGGAATGTATAAATGAAGGAATTTTAAAAACAGGCATAAAAGTCAAAAGATAATTGTAAAAGATCTATAGCTCAGATTTGCTATCTAAATAATTTGCTCTTCCTCATTTTTTTCCGGCCGCATTTGAGGAAAAAGGATTACTTCCTGAATGGAATGGGAATCGGTCATGATCATGGAAAGCCTGTCAATGCCCACACCGATGCCGGCTGTTGGAGGCATCCCGTACTCCAGTGCACGGAGAAAATCCTCATCCAGGACCATGGCTTCTTCATCACCTCTTTTTCCCAGTTCCAGTTGTTTTTCGAATCTCTCACGCTGGTCAATGGGATCGTTGAGCTCTGAAAATGCATTCGAAATTTCTTTTCCGATACAAATAACTTCAAACCTCTCAACAAGCCCTTCTTTGCTTCGGTGCTTTTTTGCAAGAGGCGACATTTCAACCGGATAATCGGTAATAAATGTAGGGTTGATCAGTTTTGATTCACATTTTTCACCAAAAATCTCATCGATGATCTTGCCTTTGCCCATTGTTTTATCGACCGGGACATTGAGTTCATGGGCGGTTTTAACCAGCTGGCTCTCGTTCATTTCCGAAATATCAATGCCGGTAAACTCCTCAATGATATCGTACATGGATATACGTTTCCAGGGCCTTTTAAAATCTACTTCCTGGTCAACATAAGTGATTTTGGTAGATCCGAAAATATCAAGTACCACGCCTTCGATCATCTCCTCAAACAGGTCCATCATCCAAATATAATCTTTGTATGCCACGTACAACTCCATTTGGGTAAACTCAGGGTTATGAAACCTGTCCATGCCTTCATTCCTGAAATCTTTTGAGAATTCAAAGACACCGTCAAAACCTCCAACAATAAGTCTTTTCAGGTAAAGCTCATTGGCGATACGAAGATAGAGGGTCGTATCAAGGGTGTTGTGATAAGTTTTGAATGGCCTTGCTGCTGCGCCTCCATACAAAGGCTGAAGGATGGGGGTTTCTACTTCCAGATAACCGCGTTGTGACAGGAATTCGCGGATAAAACCCATGATCCTGTTTCGCTTGACAAAAATATCTTTCGTATGGGGGTTTACAATCAGGTCAACATAGCGCTGGCGGTATCGCTGTTCCGTATCTGAAAAGGCGTCAAACACCGTATCTTGCTTTTCTTTGACAATGGGCAATGGCCTGAGGGATTTACTGAGTACTTTAAATGACTTTACCCGGATTGATTTTTCTCCTACCTTGGTGATAAATGGCATACCTGATAACCCGATGATATCCCCAATATCCAGTAGTTTCTTAAATACGGTATTGTACATTGTTTTGTCTTCACCGGGGCAAATTTCATCCCTGTTGAAGTACAATTGCATTTTTCCGGCTTCATCTTTTAGTTCAACAAAGGAAGCTTTTCCCATGATCCTGCGGCTCATTATACGCCCGGCCAGATTTACTTCTTTGACCTTGTCCGGATCGTCAAGCATGGTTTTTACTTCCGTACTGGTGGCGTCCACCGGGTATCCTTCCTGCGGGTAAGGTTCGATACCCATGGCTCTCAATTCTGCCAGTTCTTCCCTTCTTCTTATTTCCTGTTCACTCAGATTCTCCATATTAAGTATGGCTTTTATCTTTTAATTCCTTAAAATTTTGATGCGCAAAGATAAAATAATTATCAGCAGCTTATGAGTGTAAACTGTTTATTCCCTTAGCTCTTTATATTTGTCTTTGAATCCACCTTTTTTAAGCATTTTGATAAATTTATACCAGGCCATAGGATCAAGTAACGACAAGGGGATAGGTATGCCCATTCCGGGGAATTGCGCATAATTGGTTTGACCGCCCAGGTAACCACCCGCGCGGGCCATTTGGTTCATGTAGTAATTCTGATTTTCACGGCCGTCCATACCCATGTTGAGACTAAGGCGGATCATTTTATCATCACTCAGGTTATCCATAGCCCTGTCATAGAGGTCTTTTTTCAGGTCAAGAGCAAGAAAGGCATCATTGAATTTGGCGGGAGAGGGCCAGGGATAGATCACGGTTTCATCATAGGTTAGGGTATCGGCTTTCATTTCTATCAATGTGGTAAAGCTTTTACCTTCAATATTATCGGGTAATACAATCAACTTTCTTTTAAAACCAACTGCCGAACAAATTACTGTATCGGTTTTTTTTATAGCAAGAGAAAAGAAACCGTCCGTATTTGCAATTGTCCCCCTGTAGGTACTTTTTATTTTAATGGAAGCATAAGGCACCGGGCTGTTGTTGACTTCAGTAATGATGATCCCGGAAAACTGAACCACATCATTTTTTTGGGCGTTGGCTGACAAGACAGATAGAAATGCGATGACCAGGAGGGGAAAATATCTCAGGGTGTTCAAAATGAGGTAATTTTTATATTTTAGTGGTTTCATGTAGCTGTCAAAATTACGAAAACAGTTGTTATTTTTTTGAAGGACGGTTGATTAAGAATGTGAGAAAAAATATAGACAGAAATAATACGGTCTTATTCCTGACGCTTGGCTGGGCAATTTTGTTACTCCCGTTAATCATGTTTTGCCCTTCCTGCAAAAATCATGATGTAAGTGTTGAGATCAGGCAGGTTGATACGCTGGCAGGGTGGCTTAATCAAGCCAGGGGTTTCAGGGTTATTGATGAGTCATTAATAGAAAGCCGTATGGACAGTATGGAAAAAAAAATACGGTTTGTCAGGTCGCTGGATACCGTAAGGATGAATGCTGAGTTTAAATTCGATGCAGACAAATATCAGGGCATGTATAACAATTACAAGGTTTTTCTGGAAGATTATGCTGTGCTGAATTTCAACCAAAATGAACTGGAACTCAAAATTGCCAACCTGAAAAAAGGCCTGATTGACGGCAGCGTTTCAAAACAATATTACGATAGGCAATACCCTGAATTAAAAAGTGAAGTAAAATTGCATCTTTCCACCACGAATTCACTTGTCAGGCAGGTGTTGTCCTTCGAAAAAATGTACCAGCGTATCAACAACAAGATTACCCGGTTTTATCAAAAACAAACCCAAGGCCAGGCTCACTAAATTAAAAGGCTCCAATGCCTGGAGATTGTAAAGAAAATAACCTGGACATTCTGGCCCGATTCTTTTCACACTTTAATCCCTGACAAACCCTTATTTCATAAAAATATACTAAGTTCGTTTTGAGAAAAAAATGATGATATGCACGAAGATTTAGAATTTATTATTGAAGATGCCAGGGACAGTATGGAGAAAACCCTGAAGCATTATTTTGATACGCTTACCCGGATCCATGCAGGCAAAGCAAGCCCGCAAATGCTGAGCGATATTACTTTTGATTATTATGGTGCAATCACTCCCTTAAACCAGGCTGCATCCATTAATACGCCTGATCCTAAAACTATTGTTATTCAACCCTGGGACAAAACAGCTCTGGGTGTAATAGAAAAGGCCATTCAGGCAGCAAACCTTGGATTTAATCCACAGAATGATGGTGATATCATTCGGATCAATGTACCACCATTGACTGAAGAAAGACGGTTACAACTGGTCAAGTATGTTAACCAGGAGGCTGAAAGCAACCGGATTGCTATCCGGAATTCACGTAAAAAAGCCAACGAAGAGATTAAAAGTTGTCAGAAAGATGGTGTCTCAGAAGATGAGTGCAAAAAGGCAGAAAATGATATTCAGGAATTAACGAATGATTTTATCAAAAATATTGATGATAAAACAAAAGCAAAAGAAGCTGATATCATGAAAGTTTAATCCGAAAGGATGATCAGATTGTAATATTATTCCTGAACAACTTAATGGCAATAGCCATTAGGATAATACCGAAAATTTTACGAAGGACACTAGTGCCACCTTTCCCCAGTACTTTCTGTATCCAGGGGGTTATCCGCAGCACCCAGTACACAAACAGCAGGTTTAACACAATTCCCGCAAAGATGTTTTGCAATGAATACTCAGCCCGGATGGAAAGGATTGTAGTGAGGGTACCGGCTCCTGCAATCAGGGGAAATGCCAGGGGTACAACAGAGGATGAACTGCCATTGTCATTTTCAGGTTTGAAAATAGTAACACCAAGTACCATCTCAACGGCAATAATAAATATGACAAAGGAGCCTGCTATGGCAAACGAACTGATATCGACACCAAAGAGGTTGAGAATGGATTCTCCCAGGAACAGGAAAAGGATCATCAGCACACCGGCAGCAATAGTGGCTTTACCAGGATATATATTGCCTGTCCTTTCCTTCAGGTCAACAACAATGGGGATGGAACCCAGTATATCTATAACGGCAAAAAGAACCAGCGTTACGGAAAATATTTCTTTCAAATTAAAATTCATCATGATCCTATTTTTTTGACCGGATGCGAATAGCAATTCCTGTGCAGGAATGCACCAATTAAAAAATATTTTTTTTAACTGCCTTTAAAGGTTGTTACCTGAAAAAATCCTGAATTTGTCAAAAAAAATATTGACGATTGAAAATCAGGTTAAAACCGATAGAGCGCACCGGTAAAAATACCGATGGAATAGGGCTTTGCCGAATAGTCAGGATTTGAATTAATACCTGACAGGGCAAACTTGATTTGGGGTTCAACAATAAAATTCAACTTGTCGGTAAGCGCATACCGGGTACTGAGCCCCACAGAAGTAAAAGTGTTGAAAACATTCATACCGGTAGTTTTGCCAATATTCTGTTTGGTATTGTCGATCTTCAGGTAAGCTTTGTTGCCAACCAGTACTGAAGGAAGAATGCCACTGGTAATATCGAGGGCAATTTTTTTATCAATCAGATTATAACGGACAACAAGGGGTACCTCCAGGAAAGTGAAGTTTTGAATGAGGGAATATCCGCTCATATACAACAATGACCCGTCTGATTCCATTCCCAGAATGGTTGATTCTTTTTTGACGATTTGATTCATCAGGGATTCGGTATTTTCGTCAGAGATCACAGGGCCGATACTTGAATTGACAATAGTCATACTGACAGCGCTTCTTCTCCTGTTTTCGGAAATATATACATCATCGGTTTGCTGGCCCGACATGGCAAAGGTAATCCCGGATTGCAGGCTGAAACGCTTTGATAATTTGTACATGACTGCCGCACCACCTGAATAGCCTATAACAGGATATTCGGAATTGACCAGGCTGCCGGAATAATTATCGGCATTGGACACAACGAGGTCGCTGTGCTCTGTTTATCTC
>CAZVAY010000128.1:0-7640 GCA_964625265.1 uncultured Sphingobacteriales bacterium
CTATCCCATAAGCCAGGCCGCTAACAACCAGTACATCATAGGCAGCAAGTTGGGCAACCAGGTTTTCGCACATTTCATGGCCATATTCGGTAGCCCTCCTGGTGCCGACAATACCGATTATCCTCATATGGTTCAGGTCGGCATTTCCTTTGGAAAACAATACCAAAGGCGCAGAATCAATCTCTTTCAGCCTGAGTGGATATTTTTCATCCAGGAATGAAGTGGCGGTAATATTGTTCTTCTGAATAAATTCGAGTTCTTTGTCAACCCTGTCGAAATCACTAAAATTTGCTATTGCCCTGGCTCGTAGTTCACCCACATCGGGAATGGAAACGAGGTGGGAAAATTTTTCCAGGAAAACATTTTCAACACTACCGCAAAATGCAATTAATTGCCTGGCGGTTTTTGGGCCTACATGAGGTGTTAGCTGTAAGGCAATGAGATATTTTAACGGATTCTCCCCAGTCATTCTCCCTGGTATTCTACGAGATAAAAATAATCATAGGAGTGCAGCTTTTCCCTGCCACCCAGGCCGGGCATGTCAATAATTGTGGCAACAGCTGTTACCTGGCCTTTCAATTGTTCCACAAGCCTGATACCTGCCAGCAGGGTTCCTCCGGTAGCTACCAGGTCATCAACAACAAGGACTTTGTCCCCTGGTTGAATAGCACCCTTATGAATTTCCATGGTATCGGTACCATACTCCAATTCGTAAGATTGAGAAAGGGTGTCGGCAGGAAGTTTCCCCGGTTTCCTGATTGGTACAAAGCCACAACCCAGTTGATGTGCTAATGCGCCACCAATAATAAATCCCCTTGCTTCAATGGCTACAACATGGTCAATGTCCTGATCCTGGTATTTTTCTAAAAACTTTTGCATGACGAAGGCAAAGGCTTTAGCATTTCCAAACAGGGTGGTTACATCGTGAAATAAAATCCCTTTTTTAGGAAAGTCCGGTATATCCCGAATACATTTTTTCAAATCCATCATAACAATTGACTGGGGTCATTTAATTAAGGCGGTGAAATTACAAAGAATTGATTTTTTATTCTTAACCCAGGCCTTAGCTTTTCTGCTAAAATTGGCCATTGCCCCTGAATATTAAATTAATGGAAGGGTTAACTTTGACATTGAAAATCAAAACATCAATACATAAACCACATTATATAATCCTGATTTTCAATTACCAATATTTTATGTGAAAAATTCATGAAATTTTAAGGTTTGGATTCAACATAGTTATTTTGTATATTGGTCAGTCGGTTTTTTACAGAGATGAGGTCAGGAAATGAATGGGGAAAATGGATTTACTAGGCCAAATACAAAAGGAAAACAACTTTCAGGGATTAAGTAGCGTACTGGAACTATGCCGGGAACCGGTATTAATTACAGAGATCAATAAAGGTACAACTCCAGGGAAAATAGTTTTTGCCAATAAGGAGGCTATGCAGTTAACCGGATTATTACCTGATGATCCCGGTAGGCTGGAATTTTTTGATATTGTTGCAGGGGATGGAAGAGATAAATTCAAAAAAACACTGGAAAGTCTCAACAAAAAAGACGCAGGGAAATGGGTAGGGGAACTTATTAAAAAATCAGGTGATCGTTTATCAGTTACCTGCCGGATAACTTCATGGGAGCATGGTGAACATTCTTTACTTGCTCTTTTTATTACGGAATCAGGGGCTCAATTACAACCGGTAATTTTTAAGGAACATATTGATGAAAGTTACATGACTTTTATCAATCATCTGCCTTTTGGCCTGGTCATTCACCAGGGCGGGAAGGTTGTTTTTATCAATAAAAATGGATTGGAAATGATTGGAGCCGGATCGGAAAAGGAGATCCTGGGCACTGATATTACAAAATTTGTCCATCCCGAATACAGGGAAGAAACAATAAATAGGGTTAAAAGACTTTTGAACGGTGAAAAAGGCCTTTATCCGGCCAGGGCTAAGTTTATTCATATGGATGGTAGTTTTTTCGATGTATTGCTTTATGCCGAACCTATTACTTTTAACGATCAACCAGCTGTACAGGTAGCCGTACAGGATATTACAAAAGAGATAAAGACATTGATTGCCCTGGAGGAGACTGAAGAAAGATATAAGCAACTGGTTGAGAATTCCCCGGATGCCATCGTTATTCATCAGGATGAAAAAATCGTTTTTGCAAACCAGGCTACGGTTAATTTATCCAACGCCAAAAGTGTTGATGAAATACTGGGTAAGGGTATTTTAACATTTGTTCATCCGGATAGCCAGAAAAGCACCATGGACCGGGCAATGAAACTTGCCAGGGGTGAAGAAGTAACTTATCCGGCCAGGGAAAAGTATCTCACCGCAGACGGGATTACCAGGGATGTTGAAGTTTCCACCACAAGAATAATTTTTAAAAACAAGCCTGCTTACCAGGTTATGATCAGGGATATTACTGAAAAAGTTAATCAGGAAGAGAAATTACAACAATATTCCAAAGGGCTTGAAAAGGAAGTGGAGCAAAGGACAAAAGAACTTCATAATCAAAAGGAGGTACTGGCAGAATCTCAAAAAGCACTTACCTATCTTGTAGAAGATGTAAATGCGTCAAGAAAAGACCTTGAAATAGCAAACCGTAATTTACAAGCTGTAAACAGGGAACTGGAATCCTTTTCGTATTCTGTTTCCCATGACCTGCGAGCCCCCTTACGCAGAATTGACGGTTTTGTGAATATTCTCATGGGAAACCTTGGTGACAAGATAGATGAGGAAGAGAAGCATTATTTTGACAGGATCAGTGTGGGTTGCCGGGAGATGGGCGAATTGATTGAAGATTTGCTGAACCTGTCTCGAATAACAACAAAAGAACTGAGGAAACCACGTGTGGATTTAACCTCACTTTGTTATGCTATCATAAAAGAACTTGAGATAGATCCAAATCATAAGATTTCTGTTCAGGATGGGATGACCGTTGAGGCCGAACCGACATTACTGGAAATGATGATGACAAACCTGCTGTCAAATTCGATTAAATACTGTTCTAAAACCGGAGATTGTGTTATAGAAATTGGGTCGAAATTAATGGACGGGAAACCAACATTCTTTGTTAAAGACAATGGAGTTGGGTTTAATATGAAATATTACGACAAGTTGTTCCAACCATTTCAACGGTTGCATCCAGCGGATCAATATCCGGGAACCGGGATAGGCCTGGCAACAGTTAACCGGATTGTCAACAAACATTCGGGAGAAATATGGGCGGAATCTGTTGAAGGGGAAGGGGCCGTTTTTTATTTCAGGTTATAAGTTGTACAGGAAAATTCAAGAATTTTTCAAATAATATAAAATCTTCGAATCAGTGCAATTACATGTAATCAGCCACCTACTGTTCTTTTAAGCTTATTAATAGTGTTTTCCCACCACATACGCGATTCATCTTCCTGGTCAGCATCATCATAATCGGAAACAACGAGCATTGTACCTCCTGTAACCTCATCAGTTGTAAGCTCAAAACTCAGTTCCTCATTGCCTTCACGGTCAATCCATTCGTAAATGATGTATTTTTTAAAAGCTGACTTTTTTTCCTTGATGTGTTCACCGGCAAAACCCCATGAAACATGGTACACATTGCCTTCAATGTTCACCTCTTTTGCAAACCAGGTAGTTAAATTATAAGGTATTGATAAATAAGTATAAAGCAATTCTGCTTTGGCTTTAAACATGAACTCAAACCTATA
The DNA here is from genome assembly GCA_964625265.1 of uncultured Sphingobacteriales bacterium. Classification (GTDB taxonomy): domain Bacteria; phylum Bacteroidota; class Bacteroidia; order CAILMK01; family JAAYUY01; genus CAYNBC01. Next base: position 3,716 of record CAZVAY010000128.1, read on the forward strand.
TTTTACCCTCTTAGTCATATAACAAATAAAGTAAAAAAATTACGAACAAACTAATAATGTGAAAAAAATTAACGGGTTCTTCAATTATTATTCAGCAAAACCGTATTTTGAAAATTGTTAAAAATAATTTACCCGGATTAATTAATATCTGATGATCAAAGGGTACAACGCTACAATTCAGCGAGCTGTGAGATAGATGCCTTGGTTTTCTGATTTAAACGAACCCTGATCTTTGCATGCGTGGGCAGAAAAATATCCACACGGGAACCAAACCTGATAAATCCCAATTCATCACCAGGTGTGCATAACGCCCCGGGAAGTTGATAAGATACAATTCTTCTGGCAATAAATCCTGCTATCTGCCTGATAAACACCGGATGGCCGGACTTGGTTTCTATCCCGATGGCATTGTTTTCATTCAGCGATGAGGATTTTGGATGAAAAGCAACCAGGTATTTACCGGGGTGATATTGCTGGTACACAATTTTTCCAAAAACAGGGATACGGTTCAGGTGAACATTAAATAGGTTCATGAATATGCTGATACGGATCATCTCTGTTTTAAAAAATTCTTCTTCCATCATGGTTTTTATTTCTACCACAGTACCGTCTGCAGGGGAATAAACCAGGTTGTCTGCAGGATCTTCGATTTTCCTTTCAGGGTGGTAAAAAAACTGGACAACCACCACCAGCATGACCACACTGGCAATTATGATAACCCAGGGATGGGGATAACCGAAAATATAAGATATATAATTAAGGAGCAACAGGATTAAAAGAGTTCTACTGATGGGTTTTCTGCCTTCTTTGTGTATTCGGGGCATCATAGCTAAAAATTAAAGAAGCGCAAATATCTTCAAATAAAGTACAAATGCTGGTATAACAAATAAAATAGAATCAATACGGTCGAGAATGCCGCCATGACCGGGCATGATGTTTCCACTGTCTTTAATACCGAAATGTCTTTTAAATAAAGATTCAGCAAGGTCGCCCAGGGTGGCAGTTACAGAGGCAACAACGGCAAGACCAAGCCAATAGGGCAATGCCGGGACCGGATACAAAACGGAGAATGCATAAACGGCCGCCAGGGTAAAAACAAACCCACCTGCCAGCCCTTCCCAGGTTTTTTTGGGGCTGATGGCCTTAGCTAATTTGTGCTTTCCTATCAGCGATCCGGTCAAGTAAGCAAAAGTATCGTTGATCCAGATCAGCACAATAGCCGCCAATAAATATTTAGATGTAAAATCATGGCCGGGAATACCGAGTTCCAGCATCAACAACAAGGGTAATACAATCATAACCAGGCCGGCAACAGTAGTTCCGAACCCGAAAAGATTTTGCTTCTTTGGACTCAGCGATGGGATAAATTGCAACACAGGAATACCCAGGATCAACCACAAAAATTTTTCATCTATGACTTCTATTTTAACCAGGCCAAATAAAAAGGCTGGTATTAAGGAAAAAACGACCTGAAGCAAAACCGGAATGCGGGCATTTGTATGTTTTAGTACCAAACCAAAATATTCCCTGGCAGCCAGCCCGGTAATGAGCAGCACAAAGCCCCATAACAGGTAACTTGAAAATAAAATGGCTGAAAGTACAATAGCCGCATAAACCACTGCACTCAGGCTTCTCGTCAGCAGGTTATTCATCTTTGGAGGACTCTTCTTCAGGTTGTTGGCCATTGTCCTGTTCCATACCTTTACTGATGACCTTTATGGCTTGTTCGGAGAATTCTTTTTTGACAAATAATTCAACCGACCCAAAAGTCTGTATAGAAGAATCACGCTTATTCATAATGACAGCAGGAATTTCCTCATTTTCGAGAACACCTTTTAAAATTTCGGCTTCTTTTAGGTTTGCTGTTGAAAACACTTTCACCCAGTCGTCATTATTTTTTCTTCGCCTGTCGTAATAAACAGCCAGGCCGATCAGGATAACGGCCGTAACCAGGAAACTGATAACGGTAACAAAATTTGATGAATTCATAGGCTCATCCCATTGAGTGTGAATAATATTTATATTGGAAAGATACGCATAAATGACGGCAATGGCATTATTGAGGAAATGAAAAATCACGGAAGTCCAAATGCTACCTGACCAAACATACAGGTAGCCCAAAATAATACCTAACAACAGCCTGGGCAAAAAACCATAAAACTGAAGATGGATGGCACTGAAAATTACTGAGGTAACAATAACTGCCCAGTGAATATTTTTAAACCAGTTTTTAAATATATTTTGTAACATGCCTCGGAAAAACAACTCTTCACCAATAGCCGGGACAATGGCTATGATCAGCAGGTTTGCCAGCAGCCCGCCAAAAGTTTGAACGTTCAGAAATGCGTAGACCATGCCGGTTAGCTGATCTTCCCTGGCCCGCATCCAGTGTTCAACCCCGGCCATGGATTCAGGTAGTTTCATGCCCTCGTTGAAGCCGATAAGCCATTCAAGAAAAGGATAAATAACTACAAATAACAAGATGGCCTGAAGAATAACCATTCCAGAGGGGAATGTGTTTGTTTTCAGGAATTCAGGGGCATTTTTTTTAAAAAAATATAATACCAGGAAAGGAGGTAATATAAATGTACCTCCAGCCGATATCAGTTGAATTAATTTGAGCGCTTTTAGCTCATCACCGGAAACATGGGCTGTATCTATCAACCCAAACTGAACCATGGGAATGTGATAGATCACACTGGCCATCATCATGGCGGCAAGGCTGAAAACCAGCATACTCAACAGGGTGGCCAATATTAACACAATGGTAAATGTTGCCCATGAGTTTGATTTGAACAATCCGAATACAGGTTTCTGACTGATGTCATTCATGGCAGGGCAAAAGTAGGCAAATTCAGTATTCTGAACTTCAGGAGCATTAATTTCAATCTTGTATTTTTGCACCCATGTTAACCATTGGGAAGCTCCAGTTGCCTGACCTGCCCCTGATCCTGGCGCCTATGGAGGGGATTACCGATTCTATTTTCCGGATTATTTGCCGTGAGTTGGGTGCTGACCTGGTTTACTCCGAGTTTGTATCCTCCGAAGCCATCATTCGTAACGTAAAGAAATCGATTGACAAGCTCCTGGTTAAAAATGAAGAACGGCCTGTGGTGCTCCAGGTATTTGGCCATGATGAAAACAGCATGAGGCAAGCAGTTGAAGTGGTGGAACAGATGGAGCCCGATATGATTGACCTGAATTTTGGCTGCCCGGTAAAAAAGATCGTGAACAAAGGAGCCGGGGCAGCTCTCCTGAAAGAACCTGAAAAGATGGTGCGTATAACCCGATCGGTGGTTAATGCTACCAAATTGCCTGTTTCGGTGAAGACGCGTATTGGCTGGGACCATAAATCCATTATCATTGAATCATTGGCCAGGCAACTGGAAGATACCGGCATTGCTGCATTGGCCTTGCATGCCCGTACCGCCAGGCAAATGTATGGCGGCCAGGCTGACTGGTCGTGGTTCGGAAAAGTGAAAGCTGCCGGATTAAAAATCCCTCTTTTTGGCAATGGTGATATCAAATCTCCTCAAGATGCTGCCCGCCTGATTGATTTGCATAGCGTGGACGGACTCATGATCGGCAGAGCTGCCGTGGGCAATCCCTGGTTGTTTCGAGATATAAAGCATTTTTTCAGGTTTGAGGAATTGTTACCACCACCTTCTGTCACCGAAAGGGTTGACTTATGTAAAAGACACTTTGACGGAACCATGGCCTATAAAACCGAACACCGGGCTGTTGTGGAAATGCGCCAGCATTACAGCAAGTATTTTAAAGGTATCAGGGATTTTAAACCCTACCGGCTCCGGTTGTATGAAGTATCAACAGCGTCTGAAGTGAACAGTATATTGAAAGAAGTGGCGGAATTAACTCCCTAACCCTTCTTCAGGCACTCTACCAGCCTTTTGTTGTCTTCGGGTAA
>CAZVAY010000129.1:0-7610 GCA_964625265.1 uncultured Sphingobacteriales bacterium
CTTTTTGTCATGACGGCCTGAGGATTTACAACCTGGCTGTTGGATATAAAACTGACAAAGGTACAGAACTGTACCTCGGCCGGAAGGTAAACGCAAGTGTTACCAACCTGGGGGCCATGGACGGTTTACAATTCCGGCAGAAAATAAAATCCCTGGAATTTGGTGCATTTGGCGGTACCCGGCCCGACTACCGTGATTATGGATTCAACCCCGATTTGCTGGAATACGGATTTTTTACAGGACATTCAGGCAGCAATGCTAAAGGTTTTTATCAGACATCATTTGCATTAGTTGAACAAAAAAACAAAGCGGTGATCGACAGGAGGTTTTTATATTTACAGCATTACAATACCTTGATAAAACACCTGTACACATTTATCTCTTTCGAAGCCGACCTGTACCAAAATGTCAATGATACGATTACCAATAACCTCAACCTGACTGGTTTTTACCTGATGTTTCGATACCGTTTTACACCAAAATTAAGACTATCGGCTTCGTACGATGTCAGGAACAATGTTATTTATTACGAGACCTACAAGAGCTACCTTGACCAGTTGCTGGAAAATGAATCGAGGCAGGGCCTTAATGTCAGGCTTTACTACAGGTTATCAAACAAAATGAATTTGGGCGCAAGAGGAACTTACCGTTTCAGGAAACATGACCCGGCACCATCATCCAATTATTCAGCATACCTCTCTGTCAGGGATTTATTCCTGCAAGGGGCGACCACTTCTTTTACCCTGAACCATTTGTCCACTTCTTACCTGCAGGGAGAAATAGCAACAGTAAGGTTTAGCCATCCGCTTTTGAATGATAAGATCTATGCCGGTTACCAATACAGGTTTTTCTATGGACAGTATCCTAGATCTGAATTAACAACCCTGCAAAACAATGTCACTATTGACCTGAACTGGATGATCGCCAATAAACTGGCCATGATGTTTAGCTACGAAACGCAACTGGAAAGCGCTGTCCTGGCAAACAGGATGTATATCAGCCTGACAAAAAGGTTTTGATGGGTTAGTGCTCAGCGTACTTGTCGGGTTTCCGGGCACCGCTGTAAAATCCTTCTTTATAAACAAGATACTTCCTTTTGAATTTGAAGTAATCATAGCTGCCATCCGGGACATAAGTCCATTGTTTGTCTTTGTATTTTGGGTTTTGCGGAACCAGGTGGTCAAACACAATGGCTTTTTCTTTTTGTTTCAGATCAATGGTCACCACTGATGCGTCATTGTATTGAAGTATTATCCTGGTTTTGAATTCATCCCCTATTCTGAATATGGGTGCTCCAAAGCGGGGCATTCCTTCCTCATCGAACCATAGGGGTTCAATGACTTTTTTATCGGAAATAAAATCATTGCCGTCCCATCCGAGCAGGATATAATACGTTTTTCCTTTGCTCCTGAAAATACCCGCATCAAAATATTGCACGCCATACCAGCCTTCATTGCTTAAAATGGTATCTTCCTCCATGCCCCTTTCAATAAATCTTTTCCCGTCAAATAATGGCACCAGTTCGATGGAATCGCGGTTTCTGAATTGAATCGCTCCGTAATAGCGGAATAATACCCGGTCGAGGCCGGCACTTTCATTATCAAATTTCAGGGTCCAGTTAAATATCCTGAATTTATTGTCGGGTGGGCTGAGTATTTTTATCGCTTTGAGGGAATCGAAAGGATAGTTGTAAGAACCCTCGATTTGTAAGGTTTTCCGGAATTGAGGTATAAAGTCAGTCAGCGCATCGAGCCTGACAAACATGTTCCAGCCGTCAATCATCGAGTCACAAAGGGGTTGAAGTTGCAATTCACTTTTATACAATTCAGCGAAATGTTCCCCGTATTCATTCATATTTTCTGCATAAAATGCTGCGGTATCCAGAGGAGGGGCCTGTTCTTTTTTCAAGGGTGCGGTATTATAAAAAGAAGCAAATGATATGGCCAGGTTTAACTCGAATTTGTCTGCCAGAAGAGTGGAAAAAATGCCTAAAATACGGCCATTGTGGTCGAATAACGGGCAGCCATCCAACTCATCAAATACGGGGATGGTACAAAGCAGGATCTGCCCGACCTGCTGGCTCATCTTAACTGATGTCACAACCCCGGCATAATCGATCAAACTACCTGCACTGTCAAAACCGTAAGCAAAAACTTCATCATTGTCAACAGGAGGCTGTTTGGGAAGCCGGAAATAGGGGTAGGGCTTGCCCTCCGGCCAGTCAACCTTCAGCACAGCCAGATCGTTCCTGGTACCGGCAGCACTAATTTCAAAGACCGGATATGTTGTACCGTCCAAATTAGTGACAGTCCATATGGAACCATTACTGACAGCATGCTTTGTCGTTAAAAATGTCCCGATTGAGTCAATGAAAAAGCCTGTAGTTGTAGATTGCAGGGAATTGTTTTTATAGGTGTTGACCCGGAACAGGCCCGGTTTGTTTTCCTGAACTTCTTGCGGAATGTCCTCTGCGGATAAACACTGAGTCATCAGTACCAAAAGGGTTAATAGAACAAGATGTTTCATCTGTTTGTTTTTAATTTTTAACGGTCAGATAGCCTGCCCCGGTACCTGGGGAGGGAACTCGCCAAATAATCATTATCGTGAGCGTAAAACGTGGATACCATGGTTCGTTTCATAAATAGGATTTTGCTGTTAACGCAAATTTGACAAAAGTATTAGGATTGGGTCAATATTTTGTATGAAAAATTCTTGAGTGTTTCAGCTTACAGGTCTTTTTGATAAACCCTGTACCTGCGGTACACATGGCCGCCCAGCTTTTCCATCTCGGCACGCATTTTAAAGTTATCTTCCAGGATCAGGTGGCTGTCTATTACTTTGAGCCCATGTTTTTTTGCTGACTCCATCATTTTTACGCCCATCCAGGCATCCAACCCTAGCCCCTGGTATTTGGGTTTGACCGCACCTAGTAAAAGTACCAGTTTATCCGTTTTTTTCTGCGAGATGAAAATATGAATTATACCAAATGGAAGAATTCTGCCTTTTGCCTGGACCAGCCCCCGGCTTATGTCGGGCATGCCTACCACAAATGCAACCACTTCATTATTTTTCAAAATAACTTTGGCAAAATGCGGATTGATCACGGGCAGGTAACGGCTGCCAAATTCATCTGCTTCCTTATTGTCAACAGGCATGTAGCCATAAATGTCTGCGTAGGCTTCGTTCATCAGGTGGAAGACCGGACGAAGGTATTTTTTGATGTCTTTTCTGCGGTTGAATTCGACCAGTTTTAATCCGTTATCACGCTGACGATTAATTACCTTTTGGTAAACTTCGGGCAGGTTTCCCGGAATGGGTGTTTTGTACTCCACCATGTCGGTTTCTTTGGTGTAGCCTGCAGCAACTACATGGTCATTGAGGTATGCGGGCGAATAATTGGTAACAATAACGGGGTATTCACCTCTTCCTTCCTGCAATAATCCTTCGGGGTCTTTGTCGGAAAATCCGAACGGGCCAATGATCTTTTCCATGCCTCGTTCCTTGCACCATTGTTCGGCATGGTGGAGCAGTGCATGAACCGTTTCTTTATCATCGTAGGCTTCGAGCCAGCAAAACCGGCCTGTTTTTTCATTTTTCAGTTTGTTGTGTGTCCGGTTAATGATTGTCATGATCCGGCCTGAGGGATTCCCTTCTTTGAAAGCCATGAAACGCCCTGTGTCGGAATACGAGAATGATTCGTTTTTTTTAGGGTTATGATACAACCATTCATCCATATAGATAGGGGGAACCCAATAAGGGTCATCCTTGCGAATGGTGGCAGGCAGGTAAATGAATTTTTTCAGGTCTCTTTTGGTTTTAACCTCTTTAATCTCAATCTGCATACATTTTTATTATCACTGGCAAGCTACAAATAGCATGAAATAAAAATATTTAGCATGTATGCTTATAATCGATTATTAAATGATAATTCGGTTCACATGGCTGACATTCGCATAGCTGTAACACGAAATGTGCGTACTGATGTTTTTTTCTTGAAATGTTGGTTGTACGGGCTGAAAGTCCGTTGTGTTATTCCTGTCCCTGTTCCGTTTGTGTGGGTGGCAGCGGGTTGGGCATATCCTCAATTTGCTCACTCATCACCGATTCCTGTCCTTGTGAAGTGGTTTGATTAGGAATGAAAAAGTTGGAGAACAGCACAATAACAAAGATACCGATGGCAATATACCAGGTGGCTTTTTCAAGGAAATCAGCTGTTTGACGGGCACCAATGATCTGGCTTGATCCACCGAAAGTGGCTGACAATCCACCGCCTTTTGGGTTTTGGGCAAGAACGACCAATACCAGGACAATGGCGGCAATAATAACCAGGATAAAAAGAAACGTAAGCATTTTATTCGTTTAGTTTATTTTTAAGACTTTCAATTAAGGGTGCAAAGTAATTACTTTTCTCAGGATTTTGCAAAGATAACTGCTGATAAATTTTCAGGGCTTTCACATAATTCTTTTGCCTGATATAAATCTTTGCCAGGGTTTCAGTCGCAAATCCTGTTGAGTCGTCAAGGCTTTCAGCGGCTTTTTTAGGTGCCGAATAAAACTCTGCTTTGGGTTTTTGAATACTGGGTTTTTCTTGTAGGAATTTGTCAATGATCTGGTTTGTCAACAGCTTTTTGTCCTGATTGACGTTAATCGCTTTGGGTTTTTTATCCGTAAATGTTGTTTCAATATCGTATGCCCCCGAAACAGGTATTTCGCTTTGGGTTTCATCTACAGGAACCTGGGCTTGTTTTTCGTTTATTCTCTGATACAATTGGCCTCTGTCACCGGCATAGATGGCCGTTTTTGCTAAATGGTCCCCTGTAAAAATACTGTCTTCCTGGTTTTGAGCCAGAAGTAATAATATATGTGCGGATTGAAAGAAAGGGTATTTCAGGCACAATTCCCTTAGCTCAACTGTATTGGGGGAAGATTGAAAATAAGTGGGGTTGTCAATATATTTTACAAATTCAGCCGGGTTCATTACCAGTTGTTTACAGCTCTGTTGAAAATATCCTGGATAAAAAACTCTATTAATTCACTGTGGAGGTCGTCCTGGATGGAGCTAAATTCCTGCTGGCTGTCAAAGTCGATATAATTACTAAAAGTAGCATCGAAGTTGTTTTCGGGTTCAACGGTATTTTCAAAATGTACTTTGACGGTGATGGTCAGCCTGGATGTGGTAGCTGTTTCATTACCTCCGATAGAAGAGGGCCCGACTTTGTAATCGGTTATTGTTCCATCAAATTTAATATCCCCGTCATTTTCGGTGTAGGATAAACCCATTTCACGGATAAATTTATCCTTCAGGCTTTCAGTTAAGTCTTCAGCCAGGGATGGTATAACCTGGTCGGCAACGTTTCTGAAGTTCTGGACCGAAAAGGTTTTCACTTCGGGTGACAGCGAAGCACCGGTAAAACTGTAAATACCGCAAGAGGTGGTTAACCCTGCAACCAGTGCTAATGTAAAAAACAATATGAGTTTGTTATTAGTCAAATCCGGTGATTACTGGTCTTCCAGTTGATAGTCCTTGATTTTGCGATAGAGTGTTCTTTCTGAAATACCGAGATCACGAGCAGCCGGCTTTCTTTTGCCACGATGCCTTATCAGCGCTTCTTCTATCATCTCTTTTTCTTTATCTGCAAGTGACAGGCTTTCCTGGATTTCTTCAAAAACAGGTTGTTCTTTTTGCTGTTGAGGTATTTGCGGTGGCAGGTCGTTTTGCTGCTTATTGAAAAACCGTTCTTCAGCCTGGTTGAAGTTACTTCCTGCCTGTAACAAACGGTCAGTAGCTCCTTCAATAGTACTTTCAAAATCATTCCCCTGATTTTTTAATCCCTGGAGAACCTCATACAAAAGGCCCTTTGTGTCGGTAACATCTTTTTTAATATCAATCAGGAATTTATAAAGTAGGTCACGTTCCTGGTAATCGAATTTTTCCGGATTAGGTTTTTCAACTTTAACCAGCGATTTAACAGGTATTTCAGGTAAAAATTCTTTTATTGCATCTGCAGAAATAGTTCTCTCCGTACAGAATATTGATATTTGTTCAACTACATTTTTCAATTGCCTGATGTTCCCCGGCCAGTACTGCGATTTGAGTATATCCAGTGCTTCAGGATTCAGTTCTATGGGTGTGGTCTTATACTTATCTGCAAAGTCATTGGCAAATTTGGCTACCAGGTAAAGTATATCATCCGTTCGTTTTCTGAGCGGTGGGATTTTTATTGATACAGTGCTGAGCCTGTAGAAAAGGTCTTCCCTGAATTTATTATCCTGGGTCAATTGTAGCAGGTCTTTGTTTGATGCTGCTACCAGGCGGATATCTGTTTTAAGTACTTTGGATGAACCGACCTTAATAAACTCTCCGGATTCCAATACACGCAGGAGCCGTGATTGTGTTTCCATCGGCAGTTCGCTGATTTCATCCAAAAAGATGGTTCCGCCATTGACTGTCTCAAAATAACCTTTACGGGAATCGTAAGCTGAAGTGAACGCTCCTTTTTCGTGACCGAAAAGTTCTGAATCGATGGTCCCTTCAGGGATAGCTGCACAGTTGATAGCAATAAAATGTCCGTGTTTTCTTTTGGAATTGGCATGAATGATCTTGGAAAATGCTTCTTTACCTACACCACTTTCACCACTAACCAGTACACTGATGTCTGTTGGTGCTACGGTTAGAGCCTTTTCAATAGCATTGTTCAATAAAGGAGAATTCCCGACTATTTCATATCTATTTTTTATTTCCTGCAATTTTGCCTTTGATATACTCATATTTAAATGACGATTTGATTAAGGATGTGCGTTGTTCAAATTACGTGCAAAATTAACGACATTTTGTCATATTTTCAGAATATATTTATGGTTGTGGCCAATTCTTCTGAACTGCTAATTGATAAGATTTGTTTTTCATTTGTATGTTTGCCCTTATAAGCGCAATAAACTGTGAAAAATAATATCGATCACTATGGGTGGATTTCTTGAATGGTTAGACAAGGTCATTTTGTGGTATAATGACTATGTGGGGGGTTATCTTGTTCTGTTTATGTTAATTCCGACAGGCCTGTATTTTATTTTTAAACTCAGGTTTATCAATGTAACCCGGATCATACATTCAATCCGGATTGTTGCAGGAAAGTACGATAAAGATGAGGATGCCGGTGATGTGAACCACTTCAAAGCGTTAACTACAGCTCTGTCTGCCACAGTGGGTACAGGAAATATTGTAGGTGTCTCCCTGGCGATATACCTGGGAGGGCCGGGTGCTATGTTCTGGATGTGGGTAACAGGTTTTCTGGGAATGATTCTCAAATATACCGAGTGTACACTTTCACATAAATACAGGCACTTTACTTCTGATGGTATCGTCACAGGTGGACCGATGTATTACATGGAGTTCGGGCTGAAAAAAAAGCTGGGGAAATACGCACGGGTGCTGGCGCTGGTTTTTGCAGTGGCTACAATTTTTTGTTCTATGGGTACAGGCAATATGGCACAGGCCAATTCTATTTCTGATGTAATTCAAACCAATTATCATATCCCTGTATGGATCACAGGGGATATCGTTACCAGCCTGGCACTTCTTGTGATCATCGTGGGCATCAAGCGATTTTTGT
>CAZVAY010000130.1:0-7585 GCA_964625265.1 uncultured Sphingobacteriales bacterium
CGGCTCACTGGCAGGTATTGACTGAATGATCTTTTCGCAATTATAAATACCATTTGAGTCTTTGTTAGCACCGTAAAATTGACCATAGGTTCCCCACTCGATTGGTACCTGGCTGACATCTTTGGGAAATACATAAAGAAATCTCCCGTTGAATTCAACGATTGGAAACTGTGAATTCCTTTCGGCCTTAAAACCTATTTCCAGTCCGTAACCGGTTTCATCTTTGTTGCTGGCATAAGCCCTGACGTAGTAAAACTCATTGTTTGTCAGTGCCGTCAGCTTTGATTCAAAAGCCTCAGAACCTTCGCCTTCATCGGTTTTGGAATCGTTTATCGTTGGATTATGTCCGGTGCCCCAGCAAACGCCTTTGTGGAGGATTTTACTACCGCCATCATCAATGATCTGGCCCCCGCACCAGGCAGTCTGTGCATCAATGTCTTTAAGGGCTGTGGTCAGTACTACAGGAGGATTGACATCTTTGGAACAGGATGCCAGAATAATCATTGCGCTTAGGAAATATTTTCGGATCATGTTGATTATCTTTTTTCCGGTAAAGATATGAAAAAAAATAATGATAAAAACTGAACTAAAAAAATAAATGCCTGACCAATGAACAAAAAAATACCTGTGAGGAATCATTTCCCCACAGGCTGAACTATTAAAAATAACCGGTGATGATTATTCGGCTTCCGACATGCTTTTGTATTTGTTATATCGCCATTGGGCATTCTCCCTGGCCAGGCCAAATAAGTGCTCGGCTTCAGCAGGGAATGCTTTTTTCAAGGATGTATAACGAACCTCTGACATAAGGAATTCATCAAAGCTGTCCCAGTTGGGCTCTTTCGAATCCAGACGGAACGGGTTTTTCCCTTCTTTGGCCAGCATAGGATTGTAGCGGTAGTTAAACCAATAACCTGATTTAACTGCAAAGTCCTCCTCGTCCTGACTTTTACCCATTCCCCGCCTTAAACCGTGATTGATACAGGGGGAGTAGGCAATAATGATGGATGGCCCCGGATAGGCTTCTGCTTCTTTAATGGCTTTAAAAAACTGGGACTGGCTGGCACCCATAGCAACTGAAGCTACATAAACATAACCATAGGTCATGGCCATAGATCCAAGGTCTTTCTTACTGGTTTTCATCCCGGATGCGGCAAACTTTGCTACCGAACCGTACGGGGTGGCTTTGGAGGCCTGGCCACCGGTGTTGGAATAAACTTCAGTGTCGAGTACCAGAACATTGACATCTTCGCCACTGGCCAAAACATGGTCGAGGCCACCAAATCCGATGTCGTATGCCCAGCCGTCACCCCCAATGATCCAGATTGATTTTTTGGACAGGTATTGTTTCAGGCTAAGAATTTCTTTCGCCAGCGGGTCAGTTTCCTTTTCAAGAGCCGGAACCAGCCTTTGTGTTACTTCTTCAGAAGCATTGGCGTCATCTTTTGCTTCAATCCATTCTTTGAACAATGCTTTGGTTTTTTCAGAAAAACTGCCGTTGGCATCAGCCATTTTTAAGGCAATCCTGTTACGTATCTGGTTTACTCCGGTAGCAATACCCAGCCCGTATTCGGCATTGTCTTCAAAAAGTGAATTGCCCCAGGCTACTCCTTTGCCTGATTTAATGTTGGCACGATATGGCATGGATGGGGCTGAGGCGCCATAAATGGAGGAACAACCTGTGGCATTGGCCACGATCATTCGTTCACCAAACAACTGGGTAATGACCTTAACATAAGGTGTTTCACCACAACCTGCACAGGCACCCGAGAACTCAAAGAGTGGTTGAGAAAACTGGCTGTTTTTAACTGTTTTTTCTTTAGGCAGAATGTCGTCTTTGTAGCCAACTACATCATTCATATACTCCCAGCGGCCAACTTCTTCCATCTGGGTTTCGAGGTGAACCATCTGAAGGGCTTGTCCATTCTTGTTGCCCGGACAGATATCGGCACAGTTGCCACAACCGGTACAATCGAGAACACTCACCTGAATCCTGAAATCATAACCTTTCAGGCCACCAATACCGGACAAAGTAGGTGTTCCCTCCGGCATGCCGGCTTTTTCTTCTTCATTTAAAATAAAAGGCCTGATGGCAGCGTGAGGACAAACAAATCCACATTGGTTACATTGGGTGCAGTTTTCCGGAATCCACTCGGGAACACTAACTGCAACACCGCGTTTTTCATATTGTGATGTGCCTTCGGGGAATGTGCCGTCTTCGCGGCCAACAAATGTACTTACCGGAAGCAGGTCTCCTTTTTGGGCATTGATGGGCTCAACTACGTTTTTGATAAAATCGGGGATATTGCGGTCGTCAGTAACCTTTTGAATTTGGATATTTTTCCATTCTTCAGGTACTTTTATTTCAATCACATCGCTACCGGCATCTACCGCTTTGTAATTCATGTTTACAATTTCATCCCCTTTGCGGCCGTATGTTTTCTTGATGGCGGTTTTCATTTTTTCAACTGCCATGTCATAAGGTATTACATTCGCTACCTTGAAAAATGCTGACTGCATGATGGTATTGGTCCTGCTACCCAGTCCAATGTCTTCAGCAATCCGGGTGGCATTGATGATATAGAATTTAATATCATGATCGGCCAGGTATTTTTTCATGTGGTCAGGGAGACGTTTTTTTGTTTCTTCCTCGTCCCAAATACTGTTAAACAGGAATGTTCCTCCATTTTTCAATCCGGGAAGCATATCGTATTTGTCAAGATATGCCGGTACATGGCAGGCAACAAAATCGGGTGTATTGACCAGGTATGGAGAGCGGATTGGATAATCACCAAAACGAAGGTGTGAAGCTGTAAACCCACCTGATTTTTTCGAGTCATAAGCAAAATAGCCCTGGCAATATTTATCCGTACTGTTGCCAATGATCTTGATGGAGTTTTTGTTGGCACCTACCGTTCCATCAGCACCCAGTCCGTAAAACCTACCTTCAAACTGGCCCGTTGGGGCTAACGAAATTTCTTCTCCCATGGGCAATGAAGTAAAGGTGACATCATCAACAATACCTATGGTAAACCCGTTTTTAGGTTCATTCATTTTCAGGTTATTATACACAGCCAGGAGTTGGGCAGGGGTTGTGTCTTTTGAACTCAGCCCATAGCGGCCACCCACTATCATCGGCTGGTGTTCCTTTCCGTAAAACAGGTTACGAACATCCATGTAAAGAGGTTCTCCACCGGCACCGGGTTCTTTGGTACGGTCAAGAGCAGCAATACGCCTGACGGTTTCAGGCAATACCTTCATAAAATATTTCTCTGAAAAAGGCCTGTACAAGTGGCAGGTAATCAAACCAACTTTCTCACCTTTTTCAACCAGATGGTCCACTACCTCCTTTGTGGTATCGGTTACCGAGGCCATAGCCACAATAATATTTTCCGCATCCGGGGCACCATAGTAAGTGAAGGGATGATACTTACGCCCGGTAATCCGGGTGATTTCCTGCATATATTCATCAACTACATCAGCTACCGGTTCATAAAAGCGGTTAACGCTTTCTTTGGCCTGGAAGTAAATATCAGGGTTTTGTGCAGTACCACGTGTAACCGGATGTTCCGGGTTCAGGGCATTGTCCCTGAAAGCCTGTAAAGCTTCCCGGTCAAGCAGTTTCTCAAGTTCTTCCTGGGGGATGGCTTCCACTTTCTGGATTTCGTGCGAAGACCTGAATCCATCAAAAAAGTGAAGAAAAGGGATTTTGGTTTTGATAGATGCCAGGTGCGCTACTCCTGCCAAATCCATGATCTCCTGAATGCTCCCTGTTGCCAGCATGGCAAATCCGGTTTGACGTGTAGCGTATATATCTGAATGATCGCCAAAAATGGAAAGGGCATGTGCGGCTACAGACCTTGCAGAAACATGAAATACGCCAGGCAACAATTCACCTGCAATTTTATACATGTTGGGGATCATGAGTAGTAATCCCTGCGATGCAGTAAATGTGGAGGTTAATGCACCCGATTGCAATGAACCGTGTACAGCACCGGAAGCGCCTCCTTCCGATTGCATCTCAACTACTTTAACTGTTTCTCCAAAAATATTTTTCCTCCCAAATGCAGCCCATTCATCAATGTTTTCGGCCATATTTGACGAAGGTGTGATGGGGTAAATAGCAGCAACTTCGCTAAACATATAAGCGACATGAGAAGCAGCCGTGTTGCCATCACAGGTTATAAAACTTTTTTTAGTGCTCATAATAACAATGTATGTAATTAATATTGTTGAACAAATTGATTTTAAACGCCTTTTAAAGGCGCTCGCAATTTATAAAATTAATTGTTTAAAAAAGGGCGGATAAAAGTGATAGTTTTTGATTGTAAAAGATATAAATATTGGTGTTTTATTGCTCCATAACATGATTGATTATGAAGCTGAAATATAATTCAAAGCGGACAAGAAAAATATCAAAATATTATTTCAATAATCCGAATTAAATTCTATTACTTTGCCACCATAAAAAAATCGTAAAGGAATTTATTAACAGCAAATCAAATATACTTTCTATTTAAATAAATTAATATGTCGCAGAATTCGAAGATAATTAAAGCGGACGATGTTGTAATTAAGTTTGCTGGAGATTCGGGAGATGGAATGCAGCTCACCGGGCACCAGTTTTCAGACACATCGGCAACCGGAGGAAATGTGATATCAACCTTTCCTGACTATCCTTCTGAAATTCGTGCTCCACAGGGTACAGTTGCAGGCGTGTCCGGGTTTACCGTTCATATCGGCCACAAAGAGGTTTTTACACCTGGCGATCAGGCTGATGTTTTGGTAGCCATGAACCCGGCAGCCCTCAAAGCCAATATGCCCTGGATCAAAAGAGGTGCAACCATCATTGTTGATGACGATAATTTTGATGAAAAAAACCTGGCCAAAGCCAAGTATGATGAAGATCCATTCAAGGATAGCTCGCTGGTAGGGTACAATGTGGTTCATGCGCCCATAAGTACTTTGACACGCAAATCGCTTGAAGGTATGGACCTGGATAATAAAACTATCCTGAGGTCTAAAAACATGTTTGCCCTGGGAATGGTGTACTGGCTTTTCAATAAAGAACTTGTATTTACAGAGGATTTTTTGAAATCAAAATTCAAAAAGAAACCCATCCTGGTTGAAGCCAATACCAAGGTACTGAAAGCAGGATATAATTTTGCCTATACCAAAGAAGAACTCAACATTACTTACCAGGTATTGCCCATAAAAAATAAAAAAGGCAGGTTCAGAAATATTACAGGCAATATAGCAACAGCATGGGGGCTTATTGCCGCTGCTGAAAAAGCCGGGCTAAAACTATTTTTAGGTTCGTATCCCATTACTCCGGCTTCTGAAATTTTACAGGAACTAAGCAACAGGAAAGATTTGGGTGTAATTGCTTTCCAGGCAGAGGATGAAATTGCCGGGATTACTTCAGCTATTGGGGCCAGTTTTGCCGGTTGCCTGGCAGCCACATCAACCTCAGGACCGGGTTTGTCGCTCAAGAGCGAAGCCATTGGCCTGGCAATTATAACGGAGTTGCCTCTGGTTATTGTAAATGTTCAGCGTGGTGGCCCATCTACCGGTTTGCCAACCAAAACGGAACAGTCGGACCTGATGCAAGCCTTATACGGCCGCAACGGTGAAGCTCCATGTGTAGTTATGTGTGCAACTACTTCTTCAAATTGTTTTCAATATGCATACAAGGCAGCTAAGCTGGCACTGGAACACATGGTACCGGTTATCCTGCTGACAGACGGATATCTTGCCAATGGCTCCGAATTAATGGAAATTCCAAAGGTTGCTAAAATGGAGGATATTAAACCCCGCCTGGTGAAAGATAATGACCCCGATTACTACCCGTATAAACGTGACCCTGAAACTCTTGCCCGTAGTTGGGCTGTCCCCGGGCAGATGGGGCTCAGGCACAGGATTGGCGGCCTGGAAAAGGACGATATTTATGGAAATGTCTCCCAGGATCCGGCCAACCACCAGCGAATGACCGAACTCAGGGCAGCTAAAGTGGACAAGGTGAAAAACTATATTCCCCGACAACAGGTTAAGGGTAGCTCGGAAGGCGACTTGCTCGTTATTGGATGGGGGGGTACTTTTGGCGCTTTGTTTACAGCTGTTAGCGAATTGCGTGAAGAAGGACACAATGTAAGCCTGGCACAGTTCAATTATATTAATCCCTTACCGGTAAATACCGAAGAGGTATTAAGTAACTTCAAAAAAAGGCTGGTTTGTGAATTGAACATGGGACAGTTTGTTAGCTACCTGAGGATGAATTTCCCGGATTTATCTTTTCAACAATTCAACAAAGTTCAGGGTTTACCATTCCTTATTTCCGAGTTGAAAGAAAAGATCCTTGAAGAACTTGCCAATATTAAATAACTTAATAAAGAGAACATCATGAGTAATGAAGTTTTACATACAGAGATTGCCGAACTGACAAAAAAAGACTTTGTCAGCGATCAGGAGGTAAAATGGTGCCCTGGTTGTGGCGATTACAGTGTCTTGAATTCAGTTCAGGCGATTATGCCCGAATTGGGAGTTAGAATTGAAGATATTATGGTAGTTTCCGGAATAGGCTGTTCATCACGTTTTCCCTATTATGTTTCTACCTATGGCTTTCATGGTATTCATGGAAGGGGCAGTGCTATCGCATCCGGAATAAAGCTTGCCAACCCTAACCTGAGCGTTTGGCAAATTACCGGGGACGGTGACTGCCTGGCTATTGGCGGCAATCATTTTATCCATTTAGTCAGAAGAAATATTGACATCAATGTCATTATCTTTAATAATAAAATTTACGGCCTTACCAAGGGACAGGTTTCACCTACAACACCCAAGGGAAGTATTACCAAAACGACTCCTGACGGTTCAGTAGATAAACCATTCCGCCCCGGGATTCTTACAGTCGGTGCACAAGGCGATTTCTTTGCCAGGGTACTGGATACCAACCCCAAACTTATGAGGGAATCATTAAAGGCAGCTGCTAAACATAAAGGGGCTTCTGTAGTTGAAGTATTACAAAATTGTGTTATTTTCAACAACCAGGTGCATGGTATTGTAACGGCAAAAGAATTCAAGCATGACAACCAGCTTATTCTTGAACACGGACAACCTATGCTGTTTGGTAAGGAAAAAGAAAAGGGAATCCACTTCAACAAGGACAAAATGAAACTTGAAGTGGTAACGATAGGCGAAAACGGTATTACACTGGATGATA
This sequence comes from uncultured Sphingobacteriales bacterium, assembly GCA_964625265.1. Classification (GTDB taxonomy): domain Bacteria; phylum Bacteroidota; class Bacteroidia; order CAILMK01; family JAAYUY01; genus CAYNBC01. Next base: position 7,220 of record CAZVAY010000130.1, read on the forward strand.
TTTTGGTCCATGATGCTTATATGGATGTTCCATGGCTTCATCTAAAATTGATCCAGATGCAACCGCCTCATTTTCCCTTGGCACTGGGTGTTATCAGGTCGGTACAAAGTACCCCATACGAAGAAATGGTATACGAGCAGGTGAAGAAAAGAAAAGAAACGAGCAAATTCAATAGCATTGATGACCTGTTGGATAGCGGGGACGTTTTTGAGATCAAATAAATCTTCATTCAACAGCTTTGTATTTCGGCTTTGTGAATCATTTAATATTTTTCACATAAGTGTTATTGCCTAAATCAATGGGTAGGTAATTTTTAATAATACCTGTTGTAAAATTCCTTGTAGCCTTTAAAATCAGCCTCGTTCA
>CAZVAY010000131.1:0-7550 GCA_964625265.1 uncultured Sphingobacteriales bacterium
GAACGATCATGCCCGGTCTGAACATGTAAGCCTGTCTGAAACCCAGCTCAAGCAGGTCATTTTCGGTTTTCCCCTTCACCTTTGCCCACATCACACGGCCTTTTTCAGTAGAATCGGTCCCCACCCCCGACACATAAGTGAAGGTCATTCCGGGGTTCTGGTTAACCAATGTCCTGGCCAGGGCCAGGGTAAAGTCGTAGGTGATGCGCCTGTATTCATCTTCCTTAAGTCCTACGGCACTGATACCAAGGCAGAAAAAGCAGGCATCAAAGCCTGACAGTCTTTCTTTAATATCTGAATAATCACTAAAGTCATGGTGTATGATCTCCTTCAGTTTGGGATGATCCATGTTGAGGCTGTTCCTGGTAATGACCAGTATTTCGTTTACCTCAGGGCTGTCGAGGCATTCCAACAAAACACCTTTGCCAACCATACCGGTGGCACCTGTAATAATTACTTTCATTTTAACTTCATTTATTTCCGGCACCCAGGTCGTAGATAGCCCTGATGCTTTTCAGTTTTTCAACAAAATCAATTTCCAGGTCTTTGAGTAACCCGGAATGAATATCGAATACCCACCCATGCACTGCAGGAGAACCTTTATCAAGGTAATGCTTTTGTAATACAGCAGTCTTGATAATGTTCAGGCATTGCTCTTCCACGTTGATCTCCACAAGGCGGTTATATCGTTCTTGTTCATCTATGATGGAATCCAGCTCGGTATGATGCAACCTGTACACATCACGGATATTTCGTAGCCACGGGTTCAGGATTCCCATGTCATGGGGTTGCATGGCTGCCTGTACTCCTCCACAACCATAGTGCCCGCACACAACAATATGCCTGACATCCAATTGTTCAATCGCATAGCTGATGACACTCATTGCACTCAGGTCGGTGTTGGCAACTATGTTGGCAATATTCCGGTGAACGAACACTTCCCCGGGTGCAACCCCCATAATTTCTTCAGCGGTAACACGGCTATCGCTACAACCAATATATAGAAAATCGGGGGCCTGGCCTCTTGCCAGTTGGGTAAAAAAGTCTTTATCCTGATTTTTTTTATCCGCTGCCCATCTTTTATTGTTCTCGAATATTTCCCGGTATGTTGGCATAGTATAAAATTGATATTACAGCCGTGAAGATAGTTAAATCCTCTTTCCTAACAGTAATTGGGTTATAAACCTGTCGCAAGAAATCCTCCGGATCAGGGCTGTTTTATGTCCGGTACGGCATAAGCAGCTGTTATTGAAACCATCAATAAATGACAGGATTATTCAATTCTTAATGCACAATCCATACGTATTTACTTATTTTGCAGGCCTGTAATAAACTATTCCAACAATATGATAACACTCAATCCCTACCTTTGTTTTGCAGGCAACTGCGAAGAAGCTTTTCTTTTCTATAGCAAAGTCTTCAGAAAAGAATTCAGCATCATCAACCGTTTTGCCGACATGCCACCACAGGAGGATATGCCTGAAATCCCTGACAGCGAAAAAAACAAAATTATGCATGTATCGCTGCCGCTCAATGATGACAATTTGCTTATGGGCTCAGACATTCTTGACATATCAGGGCAAAAGGTTATTGCCGGGAATAACTTCACCATTTCCATTACAGTTGATTCGAAAGAGGAAGCCGACCGCTTATTCAATGAATTGTCTGCCGGTGGCAACATCCACATGCCAATGGGGATTACATTCTGGGGATCATATTACGGTATGTTCACTGATCAATTCAGCATTGCCTGGATGATAAGCTTCGCTATGCCTGGGCAGGATCAATAGTCGTAGTAGTATTTTTTCTTGTCAATCTTCAGGTCTTTCAGGGTAGCTGATTTAACATTCAGCTTAAACATATATTGCTGCCTTGACCCAAATGGTATCCAGCTAAAACTCATTTCCCAGCAATGCAGGTTGCGGTACAGGTCGATTGAAGTAAAGGTAAACTTACTTGCTTTCAGGTCATAGCCTGAGCTGAAGTTGATTTTCCAATTGGGGGTCAGGTTCATATTGCCATTGAAATTCAATGTCTGGTTGAAAACAGGATTATCTGTAATCATGCCGCCTGAAACCGTATAGAAATTGGAATAGGTCAGCGAATAATTGAGCGACAAGTTCCAGGGGATGTCAAAATCCACATAGTTATCATAGGGCAATCCGCCATATCCAATATGTTCATCGCCCTTTTTCGTTCCTTTAGGTGAATTCAGGCTTGTATTGATAGTAACTGCTGCACGGGTCATTCTAGCAGGCTTATGACCCTGGAACAAAGCGATTTGGTCAATTCTAAAACTGTCGCTGGTAATATCATAAGGATCCAACTCACCGGAAAACTGGATGTTGAACTTGTTTTTAAACAGGTTGGTCCTTCCACTGAAAGCAATGGTCGACAAATTCATGGAATCTGCAAAAATGTTGTATCTGCCCGAGAAGGAAAAGTTGTCAAGCAGTTTTATTTTCTCTGTATTCTCCCCGGTTGTATCCTTTTTCGATTTGATTTTGGCCTCAATATTATTTTGCACATTAAAATTGATATTGCCCTGCCTGTTCCCTCCGGGAAAACCGAAAATGGCTCCCTGGAAAAGGCTGTAAGTCTGGTATTCCTGGCCTGTATTGTCCAGTTGGACAGAATCATATACTCCGAACCTGGGATCGCTCATATCAGGATGATAGGAAAAGCTCAGGGCAGGGGTCATTTGGTGCCTGATGGCAATAATGCCGAATTTATTGATATTGAACATGCCATACAACCGGGTGCTGAGGTTGGCCGAAGCACTGAAATCGTTCAGTTGGTAAACACCTTGTTCAACCTGCTCAATAATGGTATCACTTTCTGTGGTATCGGCAGCTTCAACAAATACTTTCCTGGTCCTTTCAAAATAGGTCCTGCCAGTGTAATTAATAGAAGGGGAAAAGGTGATATATTTCAAAATTTTAAAGCTGGTTGAAAAAGGCAGGTTGTGCTGAATACCGTTTTGCCATTCTTTCCAGGTGGCAGGATCGAGAAAAGCCGAGTCAACTGTAGACAACGAATTACGCATGTTCATCGAATAATTAAAGCCAATATCACTATACCATTTCTTCTTCTGCACCCCTTTGATTTTCTTAAATGGGGTAATCCTTTTCATATTGACACTGACATTGGGCGCTGCAAGGCTAATTTTCCCTGTTGACAGGTTCTGGCTATGGGTAACACTGCTTGTCATGGAGAAAGGTGTGCCCGAAAACCTTTTTGAATAACTCACACTCGAACTCAGGTTATTTTGCAGTATCTCATTAGGGTTGTTGTAGTTGTTCCTGAATGAATTCCGGCTACCGGCATTTACCCTGGCGCTGAAATTGGAATTGGGCCTGGCTTTGGGGTCCTGGTTGTGCGACCAGGTAATAGAAAAGTCTTTGTCGAGGGTAAAGTCGGGGGTGTTTGGATCGCCAAAACGGTTGTGGGCATACTGGATATTCAGGTTGCCTTTGTATTTATAGCGTTTTACATAGTTGGTACTTGTATTGATCATCCAGCTTCCTCTCGAATAGATATCTCCTTTGATCAACAAATCCATGTATTCGTTGACGGGGAAATAATACCCCAGCCCACGCAGGTAAAACCCCCTGTCGGTCGATTCGCCATAGGCAGGCATAACAATTCCATGCGACCTTTTGTCCTGCTTGGGGAAAAACCCAAAAGGAACGGCAAGGGGAACCGGAATACCCTCCACGGTCAGGTAGGCAGGTCCGGTAATAACCTTGTTTTTCAGTATCTTGATTTTTGTAGCAGCGATATAAAAATGAGGATCCTCGTGGTCACAGGTTGTGAACTTGGCCTTCCTGCCATACAAAACATTGTTTTCATCTTTCTTTACCTCAGCCGCATGAATATAGTTTTCGCCTTCCTGTGTAATCAGGTCATAAATTTTGGCCTTTTTGGTTTTAAAATTATAGGCCATCCGTTTCGCCTTGTATTCCGTTTCGCCATCCTGAAACACAGGAGCACCCGTGTATTTACCTGAACTGTCTGTTCGCCCTTTGGCAAAAACAGTATTCCTGTCCCAGTCGATAATGATAATATCCGCCTCAAGTGTTATATTTTCATACGTTACCTTAGCGCCTCCGTATAAGGTCATTAGGTTGCCCTGCATGAATATCGGGAAGGAGTCGTTGGCAGTATAATTGATAACCGACTCAATAGCATCTTTACTAACCCAGTTCATGGAATCAACCAAAATACTATCGGGTTTTACAGAAACAATCAAACTATCATTTGAAGGAGGTTGCGCTGACAATGTATCAGCAACCTGTGCCTGTACCTGTGGTGTGAATAATTTAACCCAAATAACCAGGCAAAACAATAATATCTTTGTTATCTTCAAACGAATTATTTGTTAACGGTCAAAAATAGATTTATTTATTTTTTTAACTGATGAAACTAATTAAGATACTGCTCCTGGTTACCCTGATTTCAACGTCCATGTCGTTTCAGCCACTCAACGATAGCAAATTTCATGTCAAAACGCTTGTGATAGATGCCGGTCATGGAGGCAAGGACCCCGGTACAATGGGGGGTGGAATCAAAGAAAAAGACATTGCCCTAAGCATCGCACTGGAACTGGGCAGGATCATCAACGAAAACCTACCGGAGGTGAAAGTGCTTTATACCCGGTCGAAGGATGAGTTTATCGGTTTGTACGACAGGGCCAACTTTGCCAATGAAAACAATGCGAATGTGTTTATTTCCATTCATTGTAATGCCGAGAAAAGCTGCACCGCTTATGGGACTGAATCGTGGGTGATGGGAACACATAAATCAAATGACAACCTGGAACTGGCCATGAAAGAGAATTCGGTCATTTTACTGGAAGAAGACTATAACGAAAAATACGAAGGCTTTGACCCAAACTCATCCGAAGCACACATTATTTTTTCCCTATACCAAAATGCCTATCTCGACCAAAGCCTTGACCTTGCTTCCAGGATAGAGGACCAATTCCACTCCAGGGTAGGCAGGAACAGCAGGGGCGTCAAACAGGCCGGTTTTCTTGTATTATGGAAAACATCTATGCCCAGTGTCCTGATCGAAACCGGGTTCTTGTCCAACTCCAAAGAAAGAGAATATCTTAATTCGAAGACAGGACAGGTTTATATTGCCTCGGCTATCTTCAGGGCATTCCGCGATTTCAAAGTTCAAATCGAAGAAACAGAGAATTAATCCCACCCATTAACGATAATTAATGCAAATTTGCATTTGAATTTTATTGGATGAAGTTAAATATCTCACACGAAACAAGGGTAGGCATTTTTGTTATTGTAACCCTGGTGGTTCTTATTCTCGGATATAATTACCTGAGGGGAAATGACGTCTTTAGCTCCGATGACACCTACTATGCTATCTATGATAACATTGACGGACTGGAAGAAGCCAATCCCGTTTTGTTGCAGGGATACCAAATCGGTAAAGTAAGTAAAATCGAGCTTCACCGGGGTGAAAAAATGATCATTCGTGTAAAATTCACCATCAAGGATAACCTGCCCGTTCCCATGGACAGTAAAGCAAAAATTATCAACTCAGACCTGCTGGGATCAAAAGCTGTGGAATTGGTAATAGGAAAATCAGATCAATATCACAAAAGTTATGATACCCTGCAAAGTGATGTTGCCCTAAGTATGACTGCCACTATTGATAATTATGTATCTCCAATTACCGATAAAGCAAACCTGATAATGGGCAAATTTGAAGAATACCTGCAGGAAGGAGGTAAACAGGAATTGCAAACAATGGTGACCCACCTGAAGAATACGACCAAAAATCTGGATGAAACCACCGGAAAACTCAACGAATACCTGATCAGTGAAAAACTGGTAGTACTTGTGAATAAACTTAATTCGGTAGCGGACAACCTTCAACAGAACAATGATAAAATCTCCACCATCATTGCAAACCTCGAATCGGTCAGTGATACCCTGAAAACTGCTGACCTGAAACAAACAATTACCGAAACCAAAGAGGCAATAAAATCGATCAGGGAAATAACAGATAAGATCAACAACAATGAAGGAACGGCCGGGCTACTTGTTAATGACAAGCAGGTTTACGACAACCTGAATAAAAACCTGATCCAGCTCAATATCCTTCTTGAAGACCTCAACAAGCATCCTGAGAAATACGTTCACTTTTCGGTCTTTGGCAAAAAAGTGCAGGAAGAAGTGAAGTAATTCCCCCCGTTTTTTTATTTCTGATATTTTATTGCAAAATCTGAAAAATCCAGATTTAAAAATGTTGTGGCCCAGGTATACCCTTTGATAGCAAAATCAATCATTTATCTAAAATACAACCAGAAGTAAAATCATGCTGATACCTAAAAATACCGGACTCTGTTGCCAAGAAAAAAATTGTTTTTATATATTTGAAAATGTCATAATAATCCAAATGCTAATTATATTTACATATTTAAATAAAAAAATTCCCCCATTTTTTAATCAACGCCCGGAAAAGAATGAAAGAATAAAAATTCTTCTCCAAACAAAAGAAAGAGTTCCGGGCCGAAACACCGGGTAATGAAATGAGATACGCAGAAACAGGATTTAATTTAGAAATTGATTTATCACGCGGCAGTATTGAAAGAGTAGCAACAGATCCCAGGGACACGGAGCTTTACCTGGGCGGCCTGGGCACCAACGCAAAAATTTTCTGGGACAGGGTTCCTCCTGAAACAGATGCATTTTCTGATAAAAACTTATTGGTATTTGCTACAGGAATGCTTTGCGGCACACCGGCTCCCGGTTGTAACAGGACCATTGCCACAACCATATCACCGCAGACAGGCCTGATGGCTTTTTCGATGATGGGTGGTTTTTGGGCTCCCGAACTTAAATATGCCGGATATGATAAACTCATTCTGAAAGGCAAATCACCCGAGTTGGTATATATTTATATCAACAACGACAAAGTTGAGATCAAAGACGCTTCACACCTCAAAGGAAAAGGTTCGCTTGAAACAGCCGAAATACTAAAAAAAGAACTAAAAGAACCAAAAGCACAGGTTGCCTCAATTGGGCTGGCAGGCGAAAACCGGGTATATTATGCCTCCATTGAGCAGGGGCGGTCAAGCACCAGCCGGTCCGGCATCGGAGCCGTAATGGGTGATAAAGGGGTCAAAGCAATCGTTGTCCGGGGTACCCAGGATGTGAATATCAGCGACTCAGCAAAATATTTTGAACTGTGTAGCGATGTGCTGGATTATATTCAGTTTCGTGAAAAAAACCCTATTCCCGGAGTAATCCCTATCCTCGCAGTATTGGGCTCACCACAGGAAATGGCCATACACAATGAAAAATGGCATACTGAAAACTTTATGTGGGGAAATGCCCGTGAAAGGAGGAAAGGTTTCTGGACTGAAGATGTGGAAAAGGAATGGACAGAAACTCTGGAGAATGCCCGCACAAGGTTGATCAGTTGTTATAACTGCCCCATGAAATGTGCTGCCACTATTTCCATGCCGTGCCTGCCGACCTATATGATGAAATGCTTTACCAAGCTGACTTACACCATGGCCG
>CAZVAY010000132.1:0-7482 GCA_964625265.1 uncultured Sphingobacteriales bacterium
ATGGTTGAAATTTTTTTGTAATCACTTTTGGAAAATATTACTCAAATATACATGAATTTTATTTATTTGAAATTCATTTTGTAAAATGAAAAATTTCAATTGGGAAATTTTCATAGCCCAAAGCCACTTCATCACAAATCGTTAGAAGATTATCGTTCGTCTCTTTGACACTAACAAGCTACTCGTACCTCAGTGCTTCAATGGGGTCAAGCCGGGCAGCGCGTGAAGCCGGGTAGTATCCGGCCAGGGCGCCAACTACTACACTCGAAAGATAGGCAATGATAATCCACGACCAGGGCACAACAAAACTACTCCCCATCTGATGGCTGATAAGGTTGCCCATAACAAGGCCTGCAACTATTCCTCCCAGCCCGCCAATCTGGCTCAATAGAACAGCTTCTGCCAGGAACTGGCTGCGGATATCGCTTATTCTGGCACCCAGGGCTTTTAGTGTCCCTATTTCCGTGATCCTTTCCTTGACCGATACCAGCATAATATTCATGAGTGATACGGCCGAACTGATGAGGGTCACAATACTCACCACCAGGGTAATAATGGTAATGGCGCTCAGGTTTTGGGTCACCATGCCCACCAGGCTGTCGCTGCGTTCAATTTCAAAATTGTTGCTGTCACCGGGCCTTAGCTTACGAATGATCCTAAACACGGCCAGCGCCTGTTCATAAGCCGGGTCAAGCTGTTCGATCCTGGCAATATCTACCGTGATCTTATACGAAGGGGTTCGTCCAACAATGGTTTTTCGGGCCGTAAGCAACGGCAGGATAACAATGTTGTCGAAAGAAAATCCGAATGAACTTCCTTTTTCTTTGAGCACCCCAATCACCTTATATTTATTCGAACCCACTGTCAATATTTTTCCAATCGGGTTTTCATCCTTAAACAGGTCTTGTTTCAGTTTAATGCCGATGATAGCCACGTGCGAGCCGTTACCAACCTCAAAATCATTAAAGGCCCTACCTTTTTCTACCTGTAAAGATGAAGTGGCAAAATAGTTTTCATCAGCCCCAACCACCATGATCTTGGGGGTCGTTTTTTTCGACTTGAATTTAACTATTGCCGAGTTCATAGCCGTATAACTGACCGAAACGGTAGCAAAGGGATTCTGGTATTTATCCCTGAATCGCATTGCCTGCCGGAAGGTAATTTTGGGAGCCTCCTTTTCTTCACCTGACCTGTTCGAGAACATGACCTCATCAGTGATAGTAAAGGCATTGGAACCCATCTGTGAAAAGTTCTGAAGCAAGGATGATTTCAACCCGTTTACGGCAGTGATCATTCCTACCAAAGCCATGATACCGAAAACGATGACCACTACAGTCAGGACAGTACGCAGGGAATTACCCTTCATATACCTGGCCGACAAGGCAATATTTTCCAATAAGGATATTCGTTTCATTAAAACAGGCTAAGCCGGAATTGTGGCGGAAAGTTACAACGATAATCCGTTTTTCCCCTCATTATTATCTTATTCCTGAATTCCTGAAAATGTTATTTCCCTGCACTGTTTACCACCAGGTAGCCGACAAGCATATCGGCCTGATAATCGTAGGAATAAAGATATATAAAAATATAGTAGTTATTTTCAGTTTCGTAATGCGAACCCTGAAAACGGCTACAGTTAATTTTTCCATCTGTCTGGCGGGTCGCATAATAAAAGTTGTAATACCCCTGTTTCAAAAACAGGTTGGCTCTGTACAGGTTTTTATTTTTATCATAATACATTTTATACGCATCGTTCAGTTTCCAGTCGGTAAAAGACCCGAACAGGTAAACCTCCTCAGATTCGTACGGAAATGGACTTTTTAGCCTGAAATGAGCTGATACATAGTCCAGTTCATGTGGTTTCAGGTCCTTTTGGTCACCGGCAATGACCCTGTTGCCGTTAATGTCGGTCCATTGGCTGTAGGTGATGATGGAGCGGTCTTCATCATTCATCAGGTACATTTGGTATATGGTATCCAGAACAATTTTAGCCACACCAAAACGAGGATACCTGACCGAGCGCATATCCACATAACGCCATTCGCTCAGCCCCTTAAACAGGTTTTCTTCCTCGTAATTGTAATCGAGCAATGTGCCATTGACATAGCGGGGTGTTAATTCCTTTTGGTTGTCCCATCGCTGGTTTTGCCTGATCACCAATTTGATATCCGACATCGGATTTCGGACATCCAGGCTTGCAATATCCACTTCAACATCCACTTCCTGGTGGGTATCAGAATATTTGGCGTAAGACGGACGGTCAATGGTGGCATTTATTACAGCCTTGTTATCTACCACATAAAAGCGTTTTGTCATGAGTGGATTGTTTTCATTTCCCTCCTGGTATACCACAACCACATAATTCCCGGGTAACTTCAAATAAGTATCAGGGCCCGGAACCGTGCACCAATAGTTGACAAAGTCGACATAGGTATTGAAAGAAAAGGAATAATTGTCGATGGTATTGTAAGTATTGCCATCCAGGTAATCGGATTCCATTAAGGTCCCAGGTTCCCAGTTGGCATTACAATGAATAACCTTGTATTCAAGGTCGCGGTAATCTGCTCTTAGGTCATCAAACGAAAGGGTAAGAACCGATTGAGGGTCATTGATATCTATGATTGGCAGGGTATTGATCCTGCCACTCTGGTAAAAAAGAACCGTTCGGATCTGATCATTAAAAACAGTATCAGGAACAGACTGTGCCGCCAACGATAACGGCACTGACACAGCTAACAGTGACCTTATGATAAAATTAACCAAAGCTATACCTTTTTTAGAAATCATTTAATTTTTAATTTTCGGGGCAAGTTAATAATTCTTTTTTTCAGAATATTCTAAATTCGAGCCCTGACAAATATGTTGAAATTAATATATATTGATTGAAAGAATTCAGAACAGGTGCAAAATTGAAACCATTATCTTTTAAACATTAATGAATTCGTAATCTATTAATTCTATAATTTCGCAGTCAGTTTTAAAAATGTTATTTGATTAACAAAATTGTAAGATGTCAAAGACAATAAGGATCAAAAGAGGGTTGGATATTCCGCTGTCAGGCGAATCCGAACTTTCCTGGGGCCAGGTAGAAGCGTCTCCATTTTATGCCATAAAACCATCTGATTTTCATGGTATCAGGCCAAAGTTATTGTTACGTGAAGGAGCCAAAGTAAAAGCAGGAACACCGGTTTTTTTTGATAAAGGAAATGAAAAGGTCATGTTTTGCTCTCCGGTCAGTGGGGAGATAACTGAAATTGTAAGAGGGGCAAAACGTGTCTTGCTTGAAATCCATATCAAAGCGGATGGAAAAAATGAATGTGAAGACTTCAAGCTTCCTTCCTTTGAATCAGCCGGACGTGAGGAGATCATCGATACTATGCTGAAAAGCGGTGTCTGGCCAATGATCAAACAGCGCCCCTGGAACGTGATTGCCAATCCGGACACTTCACCCCGGTCTATTTTTATTTCTGCATTTGATTCTTCTCCTTTGGCAGCAGATAATTCATTCATCTTTGACGGCCAGGAGGCCTTGTTCCAGACAGGGCTTGATATTCTGAAAAAACTGACAGACGGCCCCGTTCACCTGTGTATCCCCGGCAAAGGCAAGGTGGCCTCTGCTTTTTCAAACGCCAAAGGTGTGGAAATACCTACTGTTAACGGCCCTCATCCGGCAGGCAATGTAGGCGTTCAAATCCATCACATTGAGCCGCTCAACAACAAAGACATTATCTGGACTTGTAACCCTCAGGATGTATTGTCAATTGCACGCCTGTTTACTGAAGGCAGGTACAATCCAGAACGTGTTTTCAATCTATGTGGTTCGCAAGTCAAAGACAGAAAATATTTTAAATCTTTCATCGGAGCAGAACTGGCAGGCTACCTGAAAGACAATTTATCAGGGAAGAAAAACAGGGTAATTTCAGGCAATGTACTTACCGGCACCCATGTCGGTATGCATGGATATCTTGGCTATTACGACCACCAGGTAACTGTTATTCCCGAAGGGGATTATTATGAATTCCTTGGGTGGATTGAGCCCGGTTTCTCCAAATTCAGTACTTCAGGATCCATTGCATCCAAATGGTTTTTAAAAAATAAAAAACGGGTGCTTGACACCCAAATGCATGGTGGCCAGCGCGCTTATATGGTAACCGGTGAATACGACAAAGTGCTTCCATTTGACATTTTACCTGTTCACCTGATCAAAGCCATCATGATTGAGGACATCGACCTCATGGAGAAACTTGGTATTTACGAAGTAGCACCTGAAGATTTTGCTCTTTGCGAAGTGGCCTGTACATCCAAGATTGATGTGCAGGAAGTAATTCAAGACGGCATTGACCTGATGGTTAAAGAATTATCATAACTCGGTTTCAATACATTAAATTCAGATAAATTGAAAGCAATACGAAAACAAATTGACAAGATTAAGCCTCACTTTGAAAAAGGTGGAAAGTTTTACTGGCTTCATTCTACATTTGACGCATTTGAAACATTTGCTTTTGTCCCCAACACCGTTACAAAAAAAGGTGCTCATATCCGGGATGCCAAGGATTCAAAACGAACTATGATCATGGTGGTTATCGCCCTGTTGCCGGTTACTGTATTTGGCCTTTGGAATATTGGGTACCAGCACGACATTGCCCTGGGCATTACCGGTACAAGTTTCTGGGCCAGGCTATGGATTGGATTCCTGAAATGGTTGCCCCTGCTGGTTGTTTCCTACCTGGTGTGTTTTGGGATTGAGTTTGCCTTTGCCCAGATGCGCGGGCACGAAGTGAATGAAGGAGCGCTTGTAACCGGATTTCTTATTCCGCTGATCATGCCCGTTAATGCACCCTTGTGGATGGTGGCAGTTTCAACTGCATTTGCAATCCTTATTGGTAAAGAAGTGTTCGGTGGAACAGGCATGAATATCCTCAACCCTGCATTAACAGCACGTGTGTTTATGTTTTTTGCTTATCCGCAAAAAATATCAGGTGCCATTGATTTCAGCGGCACTCCTGTATGGGTACATACCGGAGGACAACAAACCCTCGACACTTTTACCGGGGCTACAAACCTGGCTTATGCTGCCGAAGGCTCCATTGATAAAATAAATTCACTGAAAGAGCTTTTTATCGGTACCGTGCCGGGCTCTATCGGTGAAACATCCACGCTTGCCATCCTGATCGGGGCTGTCATTCTGCTCGCTACCGGTATTGGGAGCTGGCGCGTTATATTCTCGTTTTTTGCAGGCGGAATTATCATGAGCTTTATCCTAAACCTGTTTGCTGTCAACGACTTTATGGCTTTAACACCCTGGGAACAACTCTGTTTGGGGGGCTTTGCCTTTGGAGGTGTGTTTATGGCTACCGACCCGGTAACCGCAGCACAGACCAACCGTGGCAAACTCATCTATGGTTTCCTGGCAGGACTATTTTCCATTCTTATCCGAGTGGTTAACCCGGCATATCCCGAAGGGGTCATGCTGGCCATCCTGCTGATGAATGTTTTTGCTCCGTTGATCGACCATTATGTAGTAGAAGCCAATATCAAAAAAAGAATGAAAAGGTACAATCAGGCAACAGCTTAGTTTTTATTCACTGAAAAATTAATCAAGATGTTTTCAAACAGATATATTTTTACTTACGCCACGGTGATGATCATCATTGTTGCGTCCATTCTGGCTACGGCATCAAGCGTGTTGAAGCCCTTCCAGGAACAAAACATCAAAATGGAGAAGATCAAAAATATTTTGATCACTGCCGGAGCCATTGATGAAAACCAAAAATATACTTTCCCTGAGTTGGAAGAGAAGTTCAACGCTATTGTGAATGAACAGATTGTTGTTAACAGCAAAGGAGAGAAAGTGGATGGCGTGATTGCTTTTGATGTAGAAATGGCCATTGAAAACAAAAAGGAAAATGTTGAAGAAAGAAACCTTCCTGTTTTTATCGCCACTATGGATGACGGGGTTAAGAAATATATTGTACCCCTTCGCGGCAAAGGATTGTGGGGGCCGATATGGGGCTATATCGCCTTGATGGAAGACCTTAATACTGTGTGTGGCGCCACTTTTGGCCATAAAGGTGAAACCCCCGGACTGGGAGCTGAAATTGTTACGAAAAAATTCAGGAAACAATTCGATGGCGACCAGATCTACGATGATGAAGGCAACTTTGTCTCCATTGGTGTAATCAAAGGAGGCACACTGCCCGCCAATATCCATGGTGTAGATGCAATTTCAGGAGGAACAATCACCAGCAAAGCCGTTGAAGCTATGCTGAGAGACAACATTTCCCTTTACGACACTTATTTTAATTCATTGAAAAATCAATAAACATGAGTAGAGATATAAATAAAGAAAGAGACCCGTTCTTCTCTGCCCAGAACTTAAAACTTGTTAAAAACCCATTGGGAATTGACAACCCGATTACCGTGCAGGTTTTAGGTATCTGTTCAGCCCTGGCCGTGACGGTAAAACTTGAACCTTCCATTGTCATGTCACTCTCAGTGGTAGTGGTGGTGGTATTTTCAAATATTATTATTTCTGCCTTACGCAAAACCATTGCACCCAGAATAAGGATTATTGTACAGCTAACGGTCATTGCCATGATGGTGATCCTTGTTGACCAGGTGTTGAAAGCATTTGCCTACGATGTCAGCAAACAGTTATCGGTGTTTGTCGGGCTTATCATTACCAACTGTATTGTGATGGGCAGGCTCGAAGCCTTTGCTATGGGTAATAAAGTTGGCGCTTCGTTTTGGGATGGACTTGGAAACGGGCTTGGATATGCCTGGATCCTTATCGCTGTGGGGTTTGTCCGCGAACTTTTCGGTTCCGGTACTCTGACATTCCCCGGTGTGGGCGAAATAAAGATTGTTCCACAACTATTTTATGATCACGGGTATGCCAACAACGGGTTGATGATATTGCCACCAATGGCGCTCATCACTATTGGAATTATCATCTGGATCCAAAGGTCCCGGATGAGTGAACTGGTTGACAAAAGCTAAAAATTTAAATACAAGACTATGCAGGAACTTTTCAATATTTTTATCAAGTCGATCTTTATCGACAATATGGTTTTTGCCTATTTCCTGGGGATGTGTTCCTACCTGGCTGTATCCAAAACCGTAAAAACATCCACCGGACTTGGGATTGCAGTCATCTTTGTTTTGGGCATTACCGTACCGGTCAACTACCTGATCAATAAATATCTTCTTTCGGAAGGTGCTTTGAGTTGGCTGGGTGGTGGTTTTGGAGAAATAGATCTCAGCTTCCTGAGCTTTATTGTATTCATCGCAGTTATTGCCTCAATGGTCCAACTGGTTGAAATGTTTGTTGAGAAATTCTCCCCGGCCTTATATGCCAACCTGGGTATTTTTCTTCCTCTTATCGCTGTTAACTGTGCTATATTAGGCGGATCACTGTTCATGCAGGAAAGGGAATATTCAACACTGGGTGAGGCCACTGTCTTCGGGCTTGGTTCCGGTGTA
>CAZVAY010000133.1:0-7444 GCA_964625265.1 uncultured Sphingobacteriales bacterium
GGCGGCGTCTCTCTTCACGCAGAAGACGGCATGCGAGATTGCCTACATTCTCTATCATTAAAACAGAATTGTCTGGGATATTCAGCTCTTTCACTGCCTTGTTGACCATATCGGAATCCAGGTGGCAGCCATTACCGGTGTTTATCTGTAGTACTTCTGCCCCGGTTTTATTAATCCTGTTAGCATCATTCAATGTTTGCTGGTCGCCTTCAATTACGTAAAAATCAATGGTTCCTTTCAGGTCAGTAATAGTTTTTTCCAGCAGGGATGTCTTGCCCGAACCGGGTGAACTGACAAGATTGTATGCTTTAATATTTTTAGCTTCGAAATAGCCCCTGTTTCTCTCCGCTAACAGGTCATTTTTATTCATCACATTTTCTTCTACCTCAATTCTCCTGCTGTCGTGGGAATGATCGTGGGGGTGATGCCCGTTTTCATTGTGAATATGCCCCGGCCCTCCATCATGGTCATGGCTGAAGTGATGATGATGCTCATGGGAGTGTTCTTTATCACCATGTTTGTGAGCGTGTGTATGGTTGTAATCATGATGATGATGACTTTCTTCCCCGGGCTTGGAATAACGTACATCATTTCCAGGTTGGCCGCATCCGCAAGTATCGCACATAATGCTAATTTTTGGTGTTCGTAATAACGACAAAAATAAAAGAAATCCCTGATAGAAAATCTTTTATTAAAAAAATCCATTGTATTCAAATAAATTGAAGATCAGAGAATAATAAAATAAATATTTTGTTATCGGTATAACAACCCAAATATTTTCCGATATTTGCCGGGTAAAACTGAACAACAATGAAATTACCTGAAACGACTGTTGAAAGACTTAGCCTTTATAAAAGAGTTTTGCTGGATTACCGGTTTATGGACAAGCCATTTATTTTTAGCCACGACCTGGCCCGTTTACTTCGTATAAAGCCAGTCCAGGTACGAAAAGATATTATGTTGTTAGGGTTCACAGGTAGCACCAACAATGGCTATGATGTAAAGAAACTAATTGCAAAAATTGACAAACAGCTTGGATTTAGGGAGAAACAAAAAATTGCATTGGTGGGGCTTGCTACAATAGGTGGAGCAATTGAAGAATATATTCAGACGGAGACCAAAGGCTTTGACATATACGCCAGTTTTCTGATACATCCTGAAACCCGCCTGATCAAAATGGAATATCCTTTTTTCAGTATTGAACAGATGCCCGGGATCATTGAAAGAGAGCAGATAAAAATGGCCATACTGGCTATGCCACCCGAATATGCCCAACCGATTTGTGATACGCTTGTAGCTTCTGGTGTAAAAGCAATTCTTAACCTTTGTTCCACCCTTCTCAATGTTCCTGATGATGTTGTTGTACAGAATATTGACCTGATCACCTGTGTGGAGAAACTCGTCTATTTTGCTTCTGTTTCCAATAAAGCAAATAAATGAGAGAACAATCATTACAGATATTAAACCAGTTGCTCAAAAATATCTCAGTGCATTATTCACTTCAGGTAAATGAAGCTCATTATAGCAGAAGGAAAGAAGTCTTTAATAAATTAAATGAGATAGAACCTGAAATGGCCAGTTGCCTTTCGGATTTTATCATGACTGTGGATGCCTACGAGTTTACCAGGCAGGATAAGATGCTCAAAATCAAGGCAGCAGATATTTATCAGTTAGAAATGGAACGGATAAAGGATGATTTACAAAAATATGGGAATACCATCAAAGAGAAATTCCGGGACAAGCAATCATCACATCTGATTGACAGCTTAATTTAACACGAATTCGTATCTTCGGACAAATTTACGATCATGAATAAATACCTTATTGTTTTATCTGTACTGTCATTAATTCTGTCCTGCCAGCCCAAACCGGAAGAAAAAGCCCCTGAATCAACCGAACCACAACCTCTGGAAGAGGCTAAGCCAGCATTTGAAAAAGTACAGTTTACCACAACCGATGGTTATACTGTTTTTGGTGATATCTACCGGATATCTGATACCGCACCAGTCATTGTCTTGTGCCATCAGGCAGGGTTTAACAAATTTGAATATCATGAAATTGCCCCATGGTTGCTGCTGCTTGGCTACAACAGCCTTGCCATAGACCAAAGATCAGGGGGGACGATGCTGGACAGTTTTATCAACGAAACTGCCAGTTTTAACAGCGATAAAATCAAGGAATTAAATCCCAGCCGGATGGAAGGATTTTTATCTGCACAACCTGACATTGAAGCAGCTATTGATTATGCATCAAAACTGTTTGGCCAAAAGGTCATACTCTGGGGTAGTTCCTACTCTGCTTCACACGCACTGTACCAGGGGCTCAGCAATGACAAGGTAAGGGCCGTTATAGCCTTTTCACCAGGAAATTATTACAACGAAGCAAAAGGCAGTATTGAAGAAAAACTGGAAGGTTTTAGTAAGCCCCTTTTTGTGACGTCCTCCCGAAAGGAATCTTCTGACCTTACAAAATTGATTGCCAAATTACGCCTTGCAGATTTACATGTTCAATTTATTCCGGAAGGAAAAGGGCAACATGGCTCAAAAGCCCTTTGGCAATCCAATGAAGGTTATGAAGAATACAGGGCAGCGGTAGAGGATTTTTTGAACAAACTTAAATAAAACCCACACAGGCCCGGATCCAGGGTTACCCTATTAAGCTTTCAAATTCCCGAAACTTTTCTCGTTAAAATCTATAATTTAGCCCGCCTAACATATTTGAATTGTAAGCAGTAATTCGATGAAAAGAAGGGTGTTTTTTAAAAGATTGATTTGGCTGGGAATAACGGGATTACTGATTTCATGGGGAGATATGGTTAAAAAGGCCATTTCACATGCTTCAAATCAAAAACGTATCATCAATACCTCAGACATTAGCAATGGCTTGAATATATTTGAGAATGTTATCATTTTCAGAAAAGACCATTTATTTAAAGTGATGTCATCCAGATGTACCCATTTGGGCTGTCATATCAGTCATGTTGAGGGTGATGAATTGGTTTGTCCTTGTCATGGCTCCCGGTTTGATACGGAAGGAAATAACCTCAAAGGGCCTGCTTCCTCCCCTCTTCAACCACTTGATTTTGAAAACGTCAAAAACAGCAAACTCATTATTCATTTATCCTGATGTTTACTTTTCGCGAAATATTTACTTTGAAATTCTGGAAAGACACCTACGGTTCGTTTGCCATGGCCGCATTCCTGATCTGCGTATTTTCAGGTGTATTTGTTGCGATTCCTTATGATCCGGCTAAACCCTATGAGAGCATCAGCAGAATGCTGCTTCTCAATCCCGGGGGTAGCCTCTTCCGCAACCTGCATTATTGGAGTGCCCAGTTATTCCTGATTTTTACAGTACTCCATATCTGGGACAGCCTGAAGCAGCAAAACGAAATTAAAGTAAAACCGGCTATCTGGTTCAGGTTATCTCTCTCTGTTATCATAACATTTTTTGTCATGCTATCGGGCTTCATCGTCAAAGGCGATGCTGACAGCAGGCAGGCCTGGCAAATTCTGGATACTCTTGCCAAGTCCATTCCCCTTCTTGGTGACCTGATTGCTTATTCCCTGCTTGGAAAAGAAGGCAATTTCCAGTTGCTATACGTGCACCACATTGCCACGGCTACCATCATCCTGTTTGTTCTGATAATAGAACATGCCAAAACCCTATGGGGCAAAGCCAAAACAGTGGTAATAAGCTTTGCAGTTATTGTTGTGCTGAGTATTTTTTTTACTGCCCCTTTGCACGATAGCCTGAACCCGGTTATGAAAGGCCCCTGGTATTTTACCGGCCTGCAGGAAATACTACACAACCTGAATCACCCTGCATGGAGTCTTCTGATCATTCTTGTTTTCCTGCTTATCCTCTATTTTATTCCCAGGCTCAGCGGTAAAAAAAACAGGTTTTTAAAAAAAATAATACTGTACAGTTTTTATGTTTACACAGTATTTACCCTCGTTGGATTTTATTTCAGGGGTGAAAACTGGCGGTGGATATTCCCCTGGCAAAATAATTACAGCCAGGAAGTATTCCTGTTGAAACCCAATAAAATCAATTTCAGAATGGATGACAGCCTAACCGCTCCTGAAGCCCTGGTTGTATTGGGGCGCAACGAGGGCTGTCTTCTTTGCCATGCAGACATGAATGGGTTTACCGTGTCGCATAATCCTGCGTCACTGGGCTGTGCATCCTGCCATGGTGGTAATATATTCGCAACTTCCAAAAAGCAGGCTCACAAAGCGATGGCTGCTATTCCCGGTCAAATGAACAATGCCATTCAGACCTGTGGGACAGCAGCCTGTCATAGCGATATTGCCCAACGCATGCCCCGGAACCTTATGGCTACCATGAGTGGTGTAGTGAGCGTTGATAAATGGGTTTTTCAGGAGTACAACCATATGGATAGTTTGTCTCACATTGGAAAAATAGGATATTCACCAGCTGACCTGCATTTACGTAGCCATTGTGCGTCCTGCCATCTGGGTAACGAAAAAAAAGAGTTCGGCCCTGTTACCCAAAAATCCCGTGGCGGTGGATGTATTGCCTGCCATATCATATATCTGGATTCCAGCTTGCACCAACTCAACATCTATAGAAATAACCCGGAACAATTACCGGTCTTACATCCACTATTAAGCATAAAGGTAACTGATGACCATTGTTTTGGCTGTCATAGCCGGTCAGGAAGAATATCGCTGAGCTATGCCGGATGGCACGAAACCGGGTATCTCAAAACCGCTGTTAATACCTATCCGGACTCTTTCAAAGTACTGGACGATAAGCGGGTTCTAAGCTTTATTGGCGAAGATGTACATCACAAGGCCGGGCTTCAGTGCATTGACTGTCATACCTCATACGAAATTATGGGTGACGGCAACCTCCACGCACACAAAGAGCAACAACTTCAGATTGATTGCAGCGATTGTCATGTCAGCGGTAAACCGGTGACCGTGAACATGCAGCAACTTGACAGGGAGGAAGCGCTTGTCAACGGTTTGCATAATTACAGGATCAAAAACCAGCAGTTTCTTACGATAGAAAAAAGCGGTAAAGCGCTCACCAACTCCAGTGTAGAAAATGATTCCCTGTTTTTATATCAAAAGAATAGCGGCAAAAAACATTTCATGAAGCCGGCTTCCGAATCCTGCACCAATGACAAGGCACATAAACGCCTTGCCTGTCAGAGCTGCCATACCCAATGGGCACCCAAATGCATTGGTTGTCATAATGATTTTGACAATAACAAAAAATTCAGGGACTTACTTACTGACAAGGTGGAACAGGGCAAGTGGCTGGAACATCCCGGGGAATTTCTGACCGGCCCTCCTACACTGGGCATATGGGAAGAAAATGGTCAAAGCAAAATTGTCCCCGTTATGCCTGGAATGGTGTTGACAGTTGATAAAATCAGGGATCATAATACCAAACCGGAAATAATATTTTACAGGCTCTTTGCCCCTGCCGGGCCACATACGACTATCAAACCTGAAAAAAACTGTATAAAATGCCACACCGACCCTGAAACGCTTGGATACGGAAAAGGAAAGTTGAGTTATGAGATTAAGGGAAAATCCGCCACCTGGAGATTCACGCCACAGTTTAAACTAAATCCAAATGATAGCCTGCCAGAAGATGCCTGGACAGGTTTTCTACAAAAACCACAACCGCCTTATGCTACACGGACTCAATTAAAGCCATTTACCGTTAATGAACAAATGCAACTTCTTCGGGTTGCTGCCTGCCTGCAATGCCATGAGGAAAATTCGGGGGTTATGAAGCAAAGTCTTTATCAATTCAAAACAGTGTTAAATAACCGGACTGCTCAATGCATTATTCCCGTATTCTAAGCGAATACCGTTATTGGGCCTTATCACACAAAATGAATTCTCCGCATTATTTTTGTACATTCGGGCGTTTTAAAAAATCGAGCATAAGTAATTAAATCCAATATTTGTGAGACTTTCAGTCCTTTTTGCTACACTGGCAATTACATTTTTATCAGCAATTTCCAACCCTTTAGAAGCGCAAACCGGTGAGATACGGGGATTTGTTTTCGACAAGGAAACCGGTGATCCTATTATCTTTACCAATGTTTATTTTCTTGGGACAACCATAGGCGATGCTACTGACCTGGAAGGTTTTTATGACATCTCAAAAGTTAAACCCGGTAACTACTCCATGATCTGTACCTACCTCGGTTATGACACATTCAGGAAGGAGATAACCATTAAAAAGAATGAGATCATTAACTTCAATATCTACCTGGTTCCCGGGGCAATTAAACTCAAAGAGGTCCATATTTCGGATAGTAAAATAGTTCGGCAAACGCAGGTGAAGGTGAGCAAGATAAAGATCACTCCCAACGATATTAAAAGGCTGCCTGCTATTGGCGCCACCCCCGATCTGGCACAGTACATACAAGTACTTCCCGGAGTGGTCACCACAGGTGATAAAGGCGGACAGGTTTACATCCGGGGAGGGACTCCCGTACAGAACAAGGTCATTATTGACGGTATGACCATATACAATCCCTTCCATTCTATCGGATTGTATTCGGTGTTTGATATTGATATGATCAAAAGTATTGATGTGTATGCCGGTGGGTTTGATGCTGAATACGGAGACCGTATTTCGGCTATTATGGATATTTCAACCATTGACGGTAATAAGAAAAGGCTTTCCGGGAAAATCGGGGCTAGTCCGTTTACGTCAAAAATTCTCCTGACAGGGCCTTTGAAGAAATTTGAGGAAAATTCCGGTAGTTCTACTTTTCTGTTTTCAGCACGCAATGCCTACCTCAATAAATCAGGCCCTGCGTTGTACAGTTATGCAGATACAAATGGCCTTCCTTATTCTTTTACCGATCTTTACGGAAAACTGTCATTCATTTCAGCCGAAGGCAGCAAAATAGAATTTTTCGGTTTTCGTTTCAGCGACCTGGTCAGCTTTGAAAATATTACTTCATACAACTGGAATTCATCAGGATTCGGCACCCAGTTCCTGCTCATTCCGCAGGAAACATCAACCATTGTGGAAGGAAAATTCTCTTTTTCGGGTTATCGTATTGACCAGACCGAACAGGACAACAAGCCCCGCTACAGTGCTATCAAAGGTTTTGAAGGAGGAATGACTTTTTCGTATTACCTGGGCAAAGACCTGTTCAGATATGGTTTTGATTTGTCAGGTTTGCAAACACAATATGAATTTTATAATGCATCCAACAGGCGAATTGGTGGCCCCGATGAAGCCCAAAGCACAACCAATATTGCCGGGTTCATGAAATACAAGAAAATATTTTCCGACAAACTTATTATTGTTCCCTCCCTGCGCTTACAGCATTATGGCGACTTGCAGGAATTGTCATTGGAACCCAGGTTGGGGCTGAAATTTAACTTTACTGAGAACTTCAGGTTTAAAATGGCTTCAGGGCTTTTTTCTCCAAACT